>DATAIN010000711.1:0-2520 GCA_036262635.1 Gemmatimonadaceae bacterium
ATCATCGGCGAGGGCGCGGCCGGCGTGCCGGAGCTCGTCCGGCTTCTCCAGACCGAGGCGAAGGTGCTCTGATGGCGAACGTCTTTGCATTCGCGGAGGCGCGCGGCGGCGAGCTGCGCAAGGTCGCGCTCGAGGCGGTCACCGCGGCGCGCACACTCGCCGACGCGACCGGGGGCGGCGAGGTGCACGCCCTGCTCGTCGGCGCGCCGGGGATCGCCGCGAAGGCGGCGCCGTTAGGCGCGCACGGCGCGGACGTCGTCCACGTCTGCGAGCACGCGGCGTTCACGAACGCGAATCCCGAGGCCGCGGCGGCGCTCGCCGCCGATCTGCTCCGGAAGACCGCCGCCCGCGCGGGAATCTTTCCGGCCTCGGCGCAGGGACGCGATCTGGCGCCCCGCGTCGCCGCCAGGCTCGGCGTCGGTCTCGCGTCCGACGTCACTGCCTTCTCGGCGCAGGGCGACGCGATCCACGCGAAGCACCCGACGCACACCGGGAAGGTCATCGCGACGCTCGCCCTGACGGGCACACCCGCGCTGCTCGCGATCCGGCCGAACGTGTTCACCGCGCAGGAGAACGCGAAGGCGGGTCGCGTCGAGACGGTCGCGCCGGCGGGCGATCCCGCCGCGTCGCGCGTGGTCGTGAAGGAGATGCGCGGCGGGGGGAAGGCGAAGCTCGATCTCTCCGAGGCGCCGGTGATCGTCAGCGGCGGCCGCGGGCTCAAGGCCGCCGAGAACTTCAAGCTGGTCGAGGATCTCGCCGCGGCGTTCGGCAACGCCGCAGTCGGTGCGACACGCGCCGTCACCGACGACGGCTGGCGTCCGCACAGCGATCAGATCGGCCAGACCGGGCGTGTCGTCAGCCCCGAGCTCTACGTCGCGGTCGGGATCTCGGGCGCGATCCAGCATCTCGCCGGGATGCGCACCTCGCGCACGATCGTCGCGATCAACAAGGACAAGGAAGCGCCGATCTTCAAGCTCGCCGACTACGGCATCGTCGGCGACGTCTTCGAGATCCTGCCCCCGCTCATCGCAGCGGTGAAGGCCGCGCGCGCGGCCCGCGGCTAGCCGATCCTCCCCGCGGGGAATAACCGAACGCACGAAGGGCACGAAGAGGTTCCACTGCGATCCTCCTCGTGCCCTTCGTGCCGTCGGTCACAGCGCAGGCGAGCGCGGCCGTTAGGCATCCGTCGCGCGCGGCAGCCCCGTGATACACCGCGCGCCCCGAGAATGTTCCACCGTTAGGCCGCGCGACGATGAGCGCCTGATGCGCACGCGCCTTGCACTTGTGGTGCGTCGCGGCGCACGGTGCGCCGCTGCAGAGAAGGCGTTTCACTCTCTCATCGTGAGGCAGCACACATGAAGCATCTCATCGTTGGAGCAGCACTGGTCGCGGCCGTGTCGGCTCCTCTCTCCGCGCAGCAGGCGGGCCAGCCGGTGACCGCCGGCCACGGCTCGTTCTACGTCGGCCCGTACGCCGGGTACATGGTTTTCGGTGACCTCTACGAGGGTCGCAACAACGTCGAGTTCTCGAACGAGGACGGCGGCCTCTATGGCGCGCAGGCCGGGTTCAGCGTCTCGCCGAACTTCTCGATCCTCGCCAACCTCGGATACTCGAAGTCCAAGTTCACCTTCGAGAATGTCCCCACCGGCACGGGCACCACGACCTACAACGCGTCGGGTGACATCGGCGTCTGGCTCTACGACGCCGATCTCCAGTTCCGTCTCCCGATCCAGCAGAAGGATTCCTGGATCGCTCCGTTCGTGCAGCTCGGCGCCGGCGCGGTGCGCTACAGCAGCGACTACAACAACTTCAACTCGAAGTCGCAGACCAACGTCGCGTTCAACGGCGGCATCGGCGCCGACTTCCAGTGGAACAAGGTCGTCGGCATCCGCCTCCTTGCGAAGGACTACGTCACCTCGCTCAAGTGGTCGAACGACAACACCATCTCGAGCGACGTCGTGAAGGGGCAGACCGCGCACAACTGGGGAATCACCGCCGGCCTCAACATCGGCTTCTGATTCTCCCATCCGTTCTCGGAACGGGTGACCAGCGCCGCGCGAGCACTCTGCTCGCGCGGCGCTCGGCGTTTTCCCTCATTGCTCGGCGCGGGCATCGACGGTAGCTTCGTCGCCCATGACCGCCTCGAACGTGATCTTCCTTCTCTTCGTCGTCCTCGCGACGGGATTCTTCGCGCTCAACGTCCAGCGCCTCGTCGCCTACATGCGCCTCGGTCGCCCCGACGACCGCAGCGACCGACCACTCCGCCGCCTCGGCAATCTCTTCGGCATCGCGGTCGGACAGAGCAAGATTCTCCGCGAGCCCGTCGCCGGTGTCATGCACGCCCTGATCTTCTGGGGCTTCATGGTGCTCACCGTCGGGACGATCGAGTTCATCCTCCAGGGGATCTTTCCGCGCTTCTCGCTCGGCTTCCTGCCGACGCCGGTCTTCCGTCTCTACTCGATCTCCCAGGACGTCTTCGGCGTGCTGGTGCTCGCCGCGATCGGGTTCGCCTTCTATCGC
>DATAIN010000712.1:0-3418 GCA_036262635.1 Gemmatimonadaceae bacterium
GCTGGCCCGGCTCGCGGCGAGCGCCGACGTGCTCCTCCTCTCCGCCACTCCGATCCACAATCGCCGGGAGGATCTCGCCGCGCTGCTCGCGCTCTTCCTCGGCGCGCGCGGCGCGGCGCTCGACGACGCCGCGCTCGCCCGCTGCGTCGTCAGAAGGTCGCGCTCCGAGGTCGGTACGCTCGCGGTGCCGCGCGTCGATGGCCCTCACTCGCTTGTGGTGGAGGAAGACGACGCGATACCGGAAGCGATCCTCGCGCTTCCCCCTGCGCTGCCGGCTGCCGACGCCGGCGCCGCGCACGCATTGCTGCTCGTCACGATGATCCGGCAGTGGGGCTCGAGCAATGCTGCGCTGCGCGGCGGGATCAGGCGTCGGCTCGCGGCCGCGTGCGCGCTCGAGGCATCGCTCGCCGCCGGGCGCCATCCGACACGGAGCGAGCTGGCGGCGTGGTCGCTCGGTGACGACGCGCAGCAGCTCGCGCTGCCCGAGCTGCTCTCACCAACACCGTCGCTCGACACGACCCACGTCTCGCTCGGCGAGCTCGCGAAGACTGTTCGCGCTCACGCGATGGCGCTGCGCAGCCTCGACGCTCTCGCCGCCGCGCGCGCCGCGACCGACGCGCGGCGCGCGGAGCTGCTCACGAACTGCTGGCGCGCCGAGCGCGGGGCGCGTCTGCTCGCCTTCGCGCAGTTCGCCGAGACCGTCCAGGCCTACTGGCGCGCGCTGCGTCATTTGCCGGGAGTCTGCGCGCTCACCGCCGGCGGCGCGAGGATCGCCAGCGGCGCGATCGCGCGTGATGAGGCGCTCACCGCGTTCTCGCCACGCGGCGATTCGATCTCCGCGTCGCGGCGGATCGACGCGCTGCTCGCGACGGATCTGGCGAGCGAGGGGCTGGACCTGCAGGTCGCGTCGGTGCTGGTCCACCTCGATCTGCCCTGGACGCCGGCGCGGCTCGAGCAGCGGGTGGGACGTGTCGTCCGCCCCGGCGCGCCTAACGATCGGGTGCGCGTGTACGTGATGGAGCCCCCGGCGCGCGCCGCGGCGCTCACGTCGATCCGCGAGCGCCTTTCGGCCAAGCTCACCGCGGCGCGCGTAACCCTTGGTCCGGTGATGCCAGGCGTCCTCGATCGCGCCGAGCGACTCGCGGAATCCGGCGACCGCGCACCGCCCCGGCTCGGCCGCGACATCGAGCGCGTGGTCGGGCGATGGGCCGGCCGGCACCCGAGCCCCGACGGGGACTCAGGCGCGGTTCGAGTGGCCGCCGCACGCCCGGTGACCGGAGAGCGCGGCTGGCTCGCGATCTTCGCCGGCGACCCGCCACTGGTCGCCGCGTCGCTCCGCGACAGAGTGGGCGCTGAGCTGGGGCTGATCGCGGAGGCGGTGCGCTGCGCGGGGGGCGAAGAGATCCGCGTCACCGACGACGACATCCGCGCCGCCCTCGATGCGGCCATCGCCTGGCGCGACGGCCGCTGGGCGGCTGCTCTCGCCGGAGTTCCCGACATCGGCATCTGGGGGTCGCGGCGCGGCGCGCTGCGCGGGGTTGCGGCGCTCGCGACCGAGTCACGCTCGCGGCGCGCCCGCGACGCGATCGCCGCGGCGCACGTTCGTGCCCTCGCGACCGGCAGGCTCGGGGCGGGTGCGGAACGCGAGCTCCGCAGCTTCTCGCGCCGAAGCGCGGAGGCCACGCGCGGCGACTGGCTCGATGCTGTCGGCGCCATCCCCGGCAACCTGACTGGCGGCGCGACCGGCGTCACCGAGCAGCCGCGCCTCGAGGCGCTGCTGGTCATCCTGCCCCGCTGAGGACCGGTCCGGCATTGCCGGGGACCGTCGGCCGCCGTAGGGTCAACAAGTTTTTCCGACCCTTCAAACCTTCGGGGCGGTCGCGGCATCTGATCCCGTGAACGACGGATCATCACGACCGAATGGCGACCCTGGCTCTCTCACAGACCACCGCAACCTCTCGTGCCCAGCCCGACTCCGACGTCTCCCTCGCGGCGACCGGAGACCGGGGCGCCTTCGAGAGACTGTATCGCGCCAACTCGGGGCGGATCTTCGCGATCTGCGTCCGGATGGCCGGTGATCGGACGATGGCCGAGGAGCTGACCCAGGATGTCTTCGTCCGGGCGTGGCAGAAGCTGGATCAGTTTCGCGGCGAGTCGAGCTTCTCGACCTGGCTGCACCGGCTCGCGGTGAACGTCGTGCTCAACGCCCGGAAGCAGCAGGGCCGGCACCGGTCGCGGCACGACGAGATGGACGAGGAGAGTCATGACTTCGTGCAGCCGGCGCTGCCGGTGCCGGGGATGCGACTCGATCTCGAGCAGGCGATCGCGGCGCTGCCGGCCGGGGCACGGAAGGTCTTCGTGCTCCACGATGTCGAAGGCTACACCCATGAAGAGATCGCCGAGATGACCGGCGTGACCACGGGCGCGACGAAGTCGCAGCTGCACCGCGCCCGGATGCTGTTGCGGGAGGCACTGAACCGATGACTACCAATCCGATGACCTGCGAGCAGTTCGAGGCACGTCTCGCCAACTACATGGAGGGCGAGCTGCGCGGTGAAGCACGCGAAGCGTTCGACGCCCACGCGGCGAGCTGCGCGCAGTGCGGACCGCTCGTGCTCGACCTCGAGCAGATCGTCGCCCGCGCGGCGACGCTCGGCCCGATCGAACCACCGCGCGACCTGTGGAAGGGGATCGAGGAGCGGATCGGCACGAACGTCGTGCCGCTCGCCTCGCGCCGGCGGACCATTCCGCTCTGGGGCGGCCTGATCGCGGCGAGCCTGCTCGTCGCGGCGACGGCGGGGATCACGTACAAGCTCGCCCGCTCCAGCGCACCGTCGACAACGTCGCCCGTGAACACGTCCTCGCAGGTCGCGGCCACCGCGGAGCCGACCAACCCGGCGCCCGGCGGCAGTGGCCCGATCATCTCGGCGCCGCCTCAGGTCGTCGCCAGCAACGACGACGCGACGCGGATGGAGGATGAGGGTCCGCGCGTCGGGAAGACTCCGCGCGCAACCTCACCTGCCGCGCAGCTCGTTGGCAACCGCGGGCGCATGCCGGGTGAGAGCGACGTCTACGATCGCGAGATCAGCCGGCTCCGCTCCGTGCTGCGCAGCCGCCGCTCCGATCTCGACCCCCGTACCGTGATGGCGATCGAGAAGAGCCTGGCCGTGATCGACACGGCGATCGCGCAGGCTCGCTCGGCGCTCGCCGCGGATCCCGCGAGCCGGTTCCTCAACGACCAGCCCACTCACGCACTCGACAAGAAGGTTGAGCTCCTCCGCACCGCGGCGCTGCTCCCCGCACGCTCCTAGAGGACAGACCGATGACCATAGCACGCAACTATCTGATCGCCGCGGCGCTCGCGGCAGCGGGGGCCGCGCTCGCGGCCCCGGCCCAGGCACAGGACGAGATGCCCGAC
>DATAIN010000713.1:0-2384 GCA_036262635.1 Gemmatimonadaceae bacterium
GGTCCCCCGGTCACCAGCGCTGACGCGGGCCGGTTGGGGATGAGCGTCGTGCGCGCACGGCGGAACGCGGCGAACGCGCCGGCGAAGATGGCGAGATACGCCAGGACGCACAGCGCCGCGGCGATCATCCGTCCGCTGGACGGTCCGGCCGTCATGGGGAGCGGCCGCCACCGGTTCAGCAGCCAGCCAAGAAGGAGCGCGAGCACATACAGCAGCGGCGGTGGGAAGTGCACGCCCGCGTGCGCGGGCTGTGGCGTCGTGGACATTCGCGGACTCCGTCGAGCTGGTTGAACGTCTCGTGAATTCTGCTCGCCGCTCACCGCTTCCGTCGAGCCGCCTGCGGGTGCTCCGTCACCGAGAGGATGTTGCCATCGGGATCGCGGAACCAGGCGACGCGGGCGCCGGCCGGCGACTTCCAGATTCCGCGCTGATCCTGATCCATCCCGGGGAAGCGCTCGAACGCGATCCCGCGACTGGTCAGCTCGTCCACCGTCGCGGCGACGTCGGCGACGCGCCATCCCAGCGCGGTGAACGGCTGCGGAGTGAATGTCTCGACCTTCTGCAGCCGCAGCTCGACACCCCCCGCGTCGAGGACGACCGCGAAGGGACTCTCCTCCACCCGGCGCAGCCCGAGCGTGTCGCAGTAGAAGGCGATCGCGCGCCCCGCTCGGGTCGTCGCGAGGAACGCGGTCACTCTCGTGTCGGCGAGCATCGTTCACCTCGACCAATCATCTCCCGCTCGCGCCGTCGTGACGCTTGCGGATGAAGACGTGCGTCGCGCGCTCCCCCGCGAAGGACTCGGCGCACTCGTAGCCCAGCGCGCGGAGGTCGATGTCGCGCAGCAGCGACTCCCCCTGGCCGAGCAGCACGGGCCGGATCCCGAGATGCAGCTCGTCGATCAACCCCGCGCGCAGGTACTGGCGGATCGTCGAGACTCCGCCGCCCAGCCGGATGTCCTTCCCCCCCGCGGCCTCCTTCGCCTGCTCGAGCGCGGAATGGATCCCGTCGGTCACGAAGCGGAACTCGGTGCCCCCCTTCATCCGGATCGGCGCGCGCGCGTGGTGCGTCAACACGAACACCGGCGTGTGATAGGGCGGCTCCTCTCCCCACCACCCCTTCCAGCTCTCGTCGGGCCACGGCCCGCGAATCGGCCCGAACATGTTCCGCCCGAGGATCCATGCGCCGAAGCCGGTCAGTCCTCGCTCCGCGACGCGATCGTCGATACCCGTCTCCCCATCGGGAAGGCCGTGCATCTGCCGCCACGAGCGCGTGTGGAAGAACCACTCCATCAGCTCCGTGCCGTTGACGCCCAGCGGATGCTCCCGATCCTGCTTCGGGCCGGCGCCGTACCCGTCGATCGAGAGCCCGAAGCTCTGCACGCGAAGTCGTGACATCGAACGTCGTCTGAGTGGTCAGCGGGTCGCGGCTGCAGGCTTCGGCGAATCGACCTCGCGCTCCCAGGCGTCGAGCTTCGCGCTCAGCGCCCGCACGAGCTTCGGATTCGACGCGGTGAGATCGCGGTGCTCGCCGGGATCCGTCGAGAGATCGAACAGGAAGTAGTTCGGCCCGTCCTGGAAGAGCTTCCACTTCCCGGATCGCGCGGCTCGCTGCACGGTGGGCCGCTTCCGCCGCCAGAACAGCTCGCGCTCGACGATCGGCGCGCGGCCGCTCAGCGAGGGGATGAGATCGATCCCCTCCAGTCGGTGCGACGCGGGAACCACGGTGCCCGTCGCGCTGAGAATCGTCGCGGTGAGATCCATCGTGATCGCGACCTGACGCGACACCTTCGCCGCGGGGAGCACGCCGGGCCAGCGGAGGATGAGCGGGACGCGTATCCCGCCCTCCCAGAGAGTGCTCTTCCGGTCGCGCAGGGGAGCGTTGCGCGAGAGCCACTCGCCGCCGTTGTCGTTGGTGAAGATGACGAGCGTGTTCTTCGCGACCCCGCGCCGCTCGAGCTCCGCGAGGATCTCGCCCACCCCCCGGTCCGCGCGCTCGAGCATGCGCACATAATCGCGCCGCGTCGGCGCGGCGGAGTCGGCCGCTCCCTGGTAGAGGCGGTAGTCGCCGGTCCTCGTCGACGAGAGCCGGTGCTCGGGCATGTCGGGTGGCTCGAAGGGCCAGTGCACCGCGTTGAACGCGACCTCGAGAAAGAATGGCCGCTCCGCGTTCCTGCCGACGAACGCCACCGCCCGGCGGGTGATCTCGTCGGTGAGGTACGCCGGCGTCTCCACGGGAATCGTGTCCTCGTAGAGATCCGGCCTGCCGTCGCCGCGCCGGTGCGTGTAGTAGTCCACCGCTCCGCCGAGGAATCCGAAGAACTCGTCGAAGCCGTGCTGGAGCGGCCCGTACTCCGGCGTGAAGCCGAGGTGCCACTTGCCGATGAG
>DATAIN010000714.1:0-2752 GCA_036262635.1 Gemmatimonadaceae bacterium
TCCGCGGGGCTCGCGATCCCCTTTCTCCTCGCCTCGCTCGCGATCGACCGCTTCCTGGCGCTCTTCGTGCGCGTGCGCGCGGGACTCGCGCTCGTCTCGCGGCTCTCCGGCGCGTTGCTCATCATCGTTGGCGTGCTGCTCGCCGCCGGATGGTTCACGATGCTCGCGACCTGGCTGCAGCGATTGACGCCCGCGGGGCTGCTCGATCGGTTGTAGGGGTCAGGGGCCAGGCGTTAGGCACGGCGGCACCGCAGGAACGCAGTCCCTGACGCCCGGCCCCTGGCCCCCGAGGTCAGGCCGACGCTATCCGCTCTGGAAGCCACTCCGCCGCATGGCGGAGCAGGTCGCGCACGGGAACCGGCTTGAGGAGCACGTCGCGGCATCCCGCGGCGCGGCAGCGCTGCACCGTGAGCTCGTCGTCGTGCCCGGTGAGGGCGACGCTGACCACCGGCAACGCCGGCGTGCCGCGAAGGATCTCGAGGACCGCCAGGCCGTCGCCGTCGGGAAGCGACACGTCGAGCAGCATCAGGTCCGGGCGCTCCGCCTCGCAGGCGCGCACCGCCGCGGCGACGGAGTCGGCCACGACGACCCGGCGCCCCGTCTCCTCGAAGAGGATTCGCAGCGGTCCCGTGACGTGGGTGCTATCGTCCACGATGAGGACGAGCGGCCGAGCGTCTTCCTTGATCACGGCTGATGCTGAGTCGGGATGGTGAAGAAGAATCGGCTGCCACGCCCGAGCTCGCTCTCGAGCCAGATGCGTCCTCCATGCAGCTCGACCAATCTCCGCGCAATCGTCAGGCCAAGTCCCGTCCCGTGATGCTGGCGCGAGGCGGACGCGTCCACCTGCGCGAACTCCTGAAAGATGAGCTCGTGATGGTCCGGCGCGATCCCGATCCCGCTGTCGCCCACTTCGACCAGCACCGTCGACCGCGCATCCCGGTGCGGCGACGCATGCACCCAGACGCGGCCGCCGGGCGGTGTGAAGTCGATCGCGTTGCCGAGGAGGTTGCCGAGGACGTGCGCGAGCTTCTCGCGATCCGCCCACACGCGGGGAACGTCGTGCGCGACCTGGATGTCGAGGCGCAGCTCCTTCCGCGCGATGAGCGACTCGTTGAGGCGGCGCACCTGCTCGATGACGTCCGCGACCACGACCTCGCTCGGCGCCAGCTCGAGCTGATTCGCCGCGCCGCGCGCGTAGGTCAGGATCTCGCCGACCATCTCGAGCAGCCGGCGTCCGCCCCCGATGATGCCGGCGACGCTCTCGTGCTGCCGCAGGCTCAGCTCACCGAGGATCCCGTCGCGGAGGATCTCGGCGTGCGTGATGATCGCCGTGAGCGGCGTGCGGAGGTCGTGCGAGATGTTGGCGAGAAACTGGGTCTTGAGCGTGTCGCGACCCTTCAGCTCCGCGATCTCACGCAATGCCTGCTGGTGCGCGGCTTCGAGCGCGGCAAGCCGCGCCTCCGCCGACGCACCTGCGTTCAGCGCGTTGGTATTCTCGTCCGTCCTCGCCGTCATGAGGCAATAGTATCGGCCGCATCGACCTCTGCCAATAGCTCGTCGTCGTCTTCGCCATCCCGCGCGATCGCTTCCTCGAGCTCCTGCCGGCGCAGCAGCCGCCAGTAACGGCCCCGTGCCGCCATCAACTCCGCATGTCGACCCTGTTCGACGACGCGCCCCTCGTCGAGGACGACGATCCAGGTCGCGTCGCGGAGCGCGCTGATCCGGTGCGACGCGATGACAGCGGTCCGTCCGGCGAGCGCCGTGCGCAGCGAGCCGAGGATCTCGGCCTCGGTGTGCGAGTCGACCGCGGAGAGCGCGTCGTCGAGCAGCACGATGCGCGGACGGCGGGCGAGCGCGCGGGCGAGCGCGGCGCGCTGCTTCTGCCCTCCCGACAGGTTGATCCCCCGCTCGCCGAGCATCGTCCGCCATCCCTGCGGAAAGCCCGCGATCGTCTCCTCGAGCTGCGCGACGCCGGCCGCGAAGCGAGCGTCGTCGGGGATCACTTCGTTCTCCGCCGCCTTCAATCCGTCCGGAAGCGGGTGCGTCGCGAGCCCGTAGGCGACGTTCGAGCCGATGGTGTCGCTGAAGAGCAGCGATTCCTGAGGGACGTAGCCGATCTCGGCGCGCAGCGCCTCGAGGCCGACCTCGCGAGTCGGCACGCCATCGACGAGGATCACCCCCTCCTGCGGATCCTGGAAGCGCGGGATGAGATCCATCAGCGCGCTCTTGCCGCTCCCGGTCGCGCCGACGACGCCGACCGTCGCGCCGGCGTCGATCGTGAAGCTCACGTCGCGCAGCACCCAGCGCGGCTCGACGCCCTCGCGCGCCGGGAAGTGGAAGCCGACGTTCCGGAACTCGATCGAGCGGCCGCCGCTCGCCGGGGGAAGCTCGCGCGCACCGTTAGGCGACGTCACCGCCGGCGGCGCGTCGAGGATCTCGAGCAGCCGCTCGAGCGACGTCGCCCCGCGTTGAAACAGGTTCGTCACCCAGCCGAGCGCGATGAGCGGCCAGGTGAGCAGCGACAGATAGAGCCCGAAGGCGACGAAGGAGCCCACCGAGATCACGCCGCGCGCGGCCAGTGTTCCCCCGAAGCCGAGGACGACGAGCGTGCCCAGTCCCGCGAGCAGCCCGTACGAGGGCTGCATCGCGCCGTAGAGCCGCGCGAGCCCCATGTTCTTGTCGAGATACTCCGCGCTGAGTGCGCGGAAGCGGCCGATCTCCGCCCCCTCCTGGCGGTACGCGCGCACGACCC
>DATAIN010000715.1:0-1925 GCA_036262635.1 Gemmatimonadaceae bacterium
GCACGGTGCCGACCGTGATGAGTCCGAGGGTGAAGCCGAGCCCCATGCCGAGCCCGTCGAGCGCGGAGCGCCAGACGGTGTTCACCGCGGCGAACGCTTCCTGCCGGCCGAGGAGCAGGCAGTTCGCCACGATCAGGGGAATGAACGCACCGAGTGCGCGATGTGTCTCGGGGACCACCGCCTCCGTTCCGATATCGACGATCTGGACGAAGGTCGCGATGATCAGGATGTAGGTGGAGATGCGCACCTCGTTCGGGATGCGCTTGCGGAAGAGCGACACGAAGACGTTCGATCCGAACTGGACGACCAGCGTCGCGAGTCCCATCGCCAGTGCGTTCTTCACGCTGTTCGTGATCGCCATCGTCGGGCACATGCCGAGCATCTGGACGAAGGTCGGGTTCTCCTTCCAGAGCCCGCGCACGAAGTCCTCGCGAGCGGTGGGCTTCGGGCGCCCGGGGATGTCCGGCATCGCGTGACAGCGCATCAGTTCTTCCCTCCCGTGGCGGGCGCGGTCGACTCTCGCGGCCGGTACGCCTCGAGATACGGTTGCCAGTGCTCGATGGTGCGGTTGATCCCGCGCAGCACCGCACGCGACGAGATCGTCGCGCCGGTGATCATCACCACCGCGCTCCGCTCGCTCGCGGCGCGCGCACGGTCGGCCGCCTTGATCCCGACGAGCGGAGCGATGCGGCCGGCGAACTGTCCGGTGAACACGGGGCGCTGCACGTCGTCCGCGATTCCCGGCGTCTCCTTGCTCTCGAGCACCTTCATCCCGAGCAGCTCGTGCTTCGCCGGGTCATAGCCGATCAGGAGGTGCATCTGCTCGGAGAATCCCGGCTCGGCGACGCTCAGCGCGTAGCCGCTCGGCCGTCCCGCGGCATCGAAGCCGAGATAGACCCGCTCCGCCCGGCGCGCCTGCTCCTCCGCCGGCCGCGTGCTCGTCAGCGCGCCGTTCGCCAGCCAGAGCGTGTCCGCGCGCGCCGGCGCATGCAGCACCTCGGCGACCGCCGCGCGCAGCACGCCCGCCTTGTAGGCTTCGATGCGCGGCAGCGTCGCGTCGTAGAGGAAGACGACCGCAAGCCCCGCGACCGCGCCGGCGATGGTGAGCGTCGTCAGCAGCTTCCACGAGGGAACCGCGTCGTCCATCACCGGCAGCTCGCGGGCGGGGGCGGAGCTCGTGCTCACGTGGTCCTCCTTCCGAGCCGCGTGCCGAAGACGCGCGGCCGCGTGACGCGATTGATGAATGGGACGAGCGCGTTCATGAGCAGGATCGCGTACATCACTCCCTCCGGCAGCCCTCCCCAGATGCGGATGGTGACGACGAGGGCGCCGATCCCGATCGCGAAGATCCAGCGCCCGGGCTTCGTCACGGGCGCGGTCACCGGATCGGTCGCCATGTAGATGGCGCCGAGCATCAGGCCGCCGGAGAAGAGCATGAACGCCGCGGTCGGATGACGTGGATCGGCGAGGTGCAGCAGGGCGGCGAAAGCCGCGACGGTGCCGAGGATGCCGACCGGGATCCGCCAGTCGAGGTAGCGCTTCCAGGCGAGGTACGCCCCGCAGAGGAGGATGAGCGCGCCCGCCGTCTCGCCTAACGATCCGCTCGTGGTGCCGACTACCAGATCGCGCAGCGGTGTCCACTTCCCTTCGAACTTCATGAGCCCGAGCGGCGTGGCGGCGGTGATCGCGTCCATCGTCCGCGGATGCATGAAGGGGAGCGCGAGGTTGTCGCCGCGGAGCGCCCACCACGGACCGCCGAATCGCGGCCACGTGGTCAGCGCGGTCGGAAAGGCGGCCTGGAGAAACGCGCGCCCGAGCAGCGCCGGGTTGAAGGCGTTGAAGCCCAGTCCCCCGAAGATCAACTTGCCGAAGACGATGGCGAAGGCTCCGCCGATGACCGCCATCCAGAGCGGGATTCCCGGCGG
>DATAIN010000716.1:0-4726 GCA_036262635.1 Gemmatimonadaceae bacterium
CCGACGATCGCGAGGGGAAGGTAGAAGAGGACACCCGTCACGACGCCCGGCGAGTAGGCACGCGTCCGCCGGACGGCGTAGAGATGGAAGACCGCGTTCGCCCCCGCCACCGCCGCGACCACCATCCAGATCGCGAAGCCCCGCGGCGAGGGGCCGAGCAGCGGCGGAAGGAGAGCGAGGAGGACGAACACCGCGTTGACGATGACGAGGAAGCCCGACGACACCGCCGTCGTCGCCCCCGGCGGATAGTGCCGGTACCACTCGGCGAAGCCGCCCGGCCAGACGAACTCCTCGACCAGGTGCGCCGCGACCGCGGCGATCGGGAGCCAGAGGAAGGAAGCGGGCATCTGGGGACGGAGTGGGGACGGAGTGGGGACGGAGTGGGGACGGAGTGGACTCCGTCCCCACTCCGTCCCCTACTCGTGCACGCGGATCACCCCCTCCTTCCGCACCGGAACGCGCACGACCGCCTCGGCGCCCGAGCCATCGGTGTCGCGCAGGGTGAAGCGCGCGGCCGATCCGTAGAGCCGCTCGAGACGTGCGATGGTGTCGCGCGTGCCGCCTCCGGTCCGTGCGCGGCCGGATGACTCGAGCATCAGTCCCGGACCGTCGTCGCGCACGCGCAGCGTCAGCACGTCGCCGTCGACGGTGGCGGCGATGAGGATCTGTCCGGAACCGCGCCGCTCGATGCCGTGCGCGATCGCGTTCTCGACGAGGGGCTGCAGGATGAGTCGTGGCACGAGGACGTCGAGGGCGCGCGTGTCGATCGCGGTCTCCACGTCGAGCCGGCCCTGGAAGCGCGCCTGGACCGGATCGAGGTAGCGCTCGAGCATCGCGAGCTCTTCGCGCAGCGCGACCTCCTGGCGATCCGCGACTGTTGCGCCGCCACGCGTCCGGGCACGTCGCGCCCGGTAGCGCCACCACCATGCGCCGGCGAGTCCCGCCGCGAGGACCCCGGTGGAGATGACGATCGGATCGATGGACGCGACGTGCAGGTGCCAGCTGACGACGAGCACGGTGACCTCAGCGCGAGACCTTCGGCACCCCCGCGGCCGGGGTCTCGCGCGCGACGGTCGGCAGGACTCCCGCCGGCGCGGCGACGCGGGCGAGCCCGAGCGACTCGCGCGCGCGGTTGAGCGCATCGTCCAGGTTCCCGAAGAGGTTGTCCTCTCCGATCTCGTCGAGCGCGGCGGAGCGCGAGAGCGCGAGCAGCGGCTGTGCGTGAACGTCGGAAAGTAGCACGAGCGTCCCGTCGCCGCGGCTGCGTCGCACCACGTCGCGCAGCGCGGCGATCCCCGTCGAGTCCATCGCCGGCACCGCGCGCATGCGGATGATCAGCACCTTCGGCTTCGCGGCGACGCGCGCGAGGGTGTCCTTGAACAGCTCTGCCGCACCGAAGAAGAACGGCCCGTTGATCTCGTAGATCTCGACCCCCGGAGGTACCGCGCGGCGGCGCGCGCTGTTCGGGTCCGCCGCGTCGTCGAGCGGCACTCCGCTCGGAGCGTCGGAGAGCTCGCGCGTCACCGCGCTCACGTTGGTGACTTCGGCCATCCGGCGCATGAACAGGAACGCGGCGAGCACCATCCCGACCTCGATCGCGACGGTGAGGTCCACGAGCACGGTGAGCGCGAAGGTCGTCACCAGCACCGCGACGTCGCTCTTCGGTGAGCGCAGCTCGGAGCGGAAGGTCCGCCACTCGCTCATGTGGTACGCCACGACGACGAGGATCGCCGCGAGCGTCGCCATCGGGACCAGCGCCGCCCAGCGCCCGACGAAGAGGGTGATCGCGAGCAGCGTCAGCGCGTGCGTCATCCCCGCGATCGGCGTCCGTCCGCCGTTCTTGATGTTCGTCGCCGTGCGGGCGATCGCGCCGGTGGCCGGGATCCCGCCGAACAGCGGCGTCACGACGTTCGCGATCCCCTGCCCCACGAGCTCCATGTTCGAGCGGTGCCGCCCGCCGATCATCCCGTCGGCCACCACCGCCGAGAGCAGCGATTCCACCGCGCCGAGCAGCGCGATGGTGAAGGCGGGGGCGACGAGCCCCTTGACCTGCGCGAATGTGAGGTGCGGCAGCGTCGGACGCGGGATCGAGGTGCTGATCTCCCCGAAGCGGCTGCCGATCGTCTCGACCGGGAGGTGGAAGGCGCGGACGATCGCCGTCGTCACGATCAGCGCGACGAAGGGCGCCGGAACCCGCCGACTCACCCGCGGCCAGAGGACGATGATGCCTAACGCGAGCGCCGAGACGCCGAGCGCGGCCGGCGTCGCGGTGCCGAGGTGCTCGGCGAAGGCGCGCCACTTCTCGATGAACTCGGGAGGGACGGCGCCCATCTTCAGGCCGAGGAAGTCCTTCACCTCGTTCGAGAAGATGATCACCGCGATCCCGCTCGTGAACCCGGTGACCACCGGATGCGGGATGAACTTGATCGCCGCGCCGAACCGCGCGAGGCCGAGCAGGACGAGGATCACCCCCGCCATCACCGTCGCGACGAGGAGGCCGTCCACCCCGTACTTCTGTACGATCCCGTAGACGATGACGACGAAGGCGCCCGTCGGCCCGCCGATCTGGACGCGCGAGCCGCCTAACGCGGAGATGAGGAATCCGGCGATGATCGCCGTCCACAATCCGCGGTCCGGGGTGACGCCGCTCGCGATGGCGAAGGCGATGGCGAGCGGGAGGGCGACGATCCCGACGATGACGCCGGCCGTTGCGTCGGCGAGCGCCTGCTGCCGCGTGTAACCCTTCAGGGTGGTGACGAGCTTCGGGACGAGCACTGACCGGATCTCCGCGCGCCGCGCGGCACGCACGAGGTTGGCGGGCGGCGGCACGCCCGATCGAGCGTCGGCGCGGCCCCGGAGGCACGACGAGTCAGTGCCCCGCACGCAAAATCGCCTCGCACCGGCCCCGCCGCCGTCGGGGCGATGCTCACTCCGCTTGCGGGAGATACCCGGCAGCGCTCGGCGGCGGGCTCGGCCAGCGTTCAGCCCGTCCGGCGGCACGCGCCGTGCGGGCGAGATCCTGCTTCCACTCCGCGAGCGTCGCCATGTACCGATCCTCCCCGGACGTCGAACGGTCGACCGCGATCTTCCATGAGCCCGCCCACCTCGGTGACGAGAGCGCGGGCGACGGCCCCCCGGCGACGGAGGTCGCCGTTAGGCAGGGGAGCGCCGGCCCGCTGTGGAGCGCCGATGCGATCGCGGCGCGCATCCGCTGGCTGATCGCCCGTCACGACGGCGGGGACGTCTGCGCCGCGGCGCGCCGGCTCGGCGTGCCGGTGCGCCAGCTCGTCCGCCTCGAGACGACTATCGAGGAGGTCGACGGCGCGGAGGGTTTGCGCCCGGGAGAGCTGCTGCTCTGCGCCGCGGTGCGCCGCTACGGCGTCTCGAGCGCGTGGGTGCTCACCGGCTGCGAGCAGCCGGAGCCGGGCGCGCTCCTGGCCGACGTGCGCGAGCGGCTCGCGAGACTCTGCCTCGCCGTCGCGGCGCGCGTCGTGGAGGAGTTCGACGCCGAGCGGGCCGCGACGCGAGTCTCATGACGCGACGGCGCGCTCCATGGTCAGCTCCGCCTCGAGGCTGGCGCGGTCGCGCCCGACGGTGACGACGGCGAGCACGCGATCGCCCAGGTAGTAGCGCGCCGTGCAGTCGCGCGCCGCGAGATCGCCGTCGAGCGCGATGCGGTCCCAGCGCTCGGCGTGCCCGACGTACGAGAGCGTCACGTCGTAGTGCGCGCTCCAGAAGAAGGGCGCCGCGGTGAACCGCTCCCCGGCGCCGAGCATGTTGCGCGCAGCGGTCTGCCCCTGGCGCTGCGCCACCACCCAGTGCTCGACGTGGATGCGCTCGGCGGAGTACGGATCGGGCCAGTACGCGATGTCGCCCGCCGCGAAGATTCCCGGCACGCGCGTCTCCAGCAGCTCGCTCACCGCGATCCCCCGCCCCTCGACGATCCCCGCGGTCGCCGCGGCCTCGAGATCGGCGCGCACTCCCACGCCGGCGACGACGAGCTCCGCCGGCAGCGTTCGTCCGTCGTCGAGCGTGACGTCGCTCGGCCCGATCGACTGCACCGTGTGGCCGAGCTGGAAGACGACACCCTTCTCCTCGTGCAGACGCCGCACGAAGTCGCCGAGCTCGGGGCCGAGCACGCGCTCGAGCGGACGCTGCTCCGGCGCCACGACCTGCACCGCGAGCCCGCGCGTCCGGAGCGATGCCGCCACCTCGAGCCCGATGAAGCTCGAGCCGATCACGACCGCCGTCTTCGCGTTCGCGGCGGTGGCGATGATCGCCCGACTGTCGGCGAGCGTCCGCAGGTAGCGGACGCGCGGCTCGCTGCCTGACGGTCCCGGCAGCCGCGCCGGTGTCGCGCCCGTCGCGACGAGCAGCCTGTCGTACTCGATGCTCGTCCCGTCGGCGAGCGCGACGCGACGCGCCGCGACGTCGATCGCCTTCGCGCGCGCCCCGCGGCGCAGATCGATGTCGCGCTCGCGATACGCGTCGGGCGACCGCAGTGGGATCCATTCCTCGGGTGCGTTCCCGGCGAGATAGTCCTTCGAGAGGTTCGGCCGGTCGTACGGCGCGTCGCCGTCGCCGTCGATCAGCGTGATCGGCCCCTGATAGCCTTCACGCCGCAGCGTGTCCGCCGCCGCGCTCCCCGCCGCCCCCGCGCCGATGATGACGACGGAAGCCGGCATCGGCGCGGATCGCGTCGCGACCGGAGCCGGCGAGCCGCCGA
>DATAIN010000717.1:0-5328 GCA_036262635.1 Gemmatimonadaceae bacterium
CCTCGTCTACGTCTTCTCGCAGGACTTCACCGTCTTCGGCGGGTCGCTGTCAGAGGCGTTCGCCGAGAAGATCTGCAAGGTGATGGACCTCGCGGTGCGGAACGGGGCGCCGGTGATCGGCTTGAACGATTCGGGCGGGGCGCGCATCCAGGAGGGCGTCGTCTCGCTCGGCGGCTACGCCGAGATCTTTCTCCGCAACACCCTCGCCTCGGGCGTCGTCCCGCAGATCTCGGCCATCCTGGGACCGTGCGCCGGAGGCGCGGTGTACTCCCCGGCGATCACCGACTTCGTGTACATGGTGCGCGGCTCGTCGTACATGTTCGTGACGGGTCCGAACGTCGTGAAGACGGTGACGCACGAGGACGTGTCGATGGACGAGCTCGGGGGCGCGGATACCCACGGCGCGACCTCCGGCGTCTCGCACTTCACGCACGACTCGGAGCTCGCCTGCCTGCAGGCGATCCGCGAGCTGTTCCGCTTCGTCCCGCAGAACAATCTGGACGACCCGCCGCGCGGGGCGGGCACCGATCCGCGCGACCGGCGCGACGAGGCGCTGCTCGACGTCGTCCCCGACAATCCGAACAAGCCGTACGACATGCACGACGTCATCCGGCGCGTCGTCGATGACGGCGAGATGTACGAGGTCCAGAAGGATTTCGCGCAGAACATCCTCTGCGGCTTCGCGCACCTCGGCGGCCACAGCGTCGGGATCGTCGCCAACCAGCCCGCCGTGCTGGCCGGAGTGCTCGACATCAACTCGTCGATGAAGGCGGCGCGCTTCATCCGCTTCTGCGACGCCTTCAACATCCCGATCGTGACCTTCGAGGACGTGCCGGGATTCCTCCCCGGCGTCTCGCAGGAGCACGGCGGCATCATCAAGCACGGAGCGAAGCTGCTCTTTGCCTACTGCGAGGCGACGGTCCCGAAGCTGACGGTGATCACGCGCAAGGCATACGGCGGCGCGTACGACGTCATGTCGTCGAAGCACATCCGCGGCGACTTCAACGTCGCCTGGCCGACCGCGGAGATCGCCGTCATGGGACCCAAGGGCGCGGTCGAGATCCTTTTCCGAAAGGAGATCACCGAAGCGGACGATCCGAAGGCCGCGATGGACGAGCGGGTGGCGGAGTACACCAGCAAGTTCGCCAATCCGTACGTCGCCGCCGCGCGCGGCTATGTCGACGACATCATCGACCCTCGCGACACCCGCCCCCGGCTGATCGACGCGCTCGACACCCTCCGCACGAAGCGCGACCGGAACCCGCCGAAGAAGCACGGAAACATTCCGCTCTGATGTTCTCCAAAGTCCTCATCGCCAACCGCGGCGAGATCGCACTTCGCGTGATCCGTGCATGTCAGGAGCTGGGTGTCGCGACCGTCGCGGTGTACAGCGAAGCGGACGCGCAGGCGCCGCATGTTCGCGCCGCCGACGAAGCGGTGCTCATCGGGCCGGCGCCGTCGAGCGAGAGCTACCTGAAGGGGGAGCGGATCATCGAGGCCGCGCGCCGTACGGGCGCCGAGGCGATCCATCCGGGGTATGGCTTTCTCTCGGAGCGCGAGTGGTTCGCGCGCGCGGTGCGCGACGCGGGGCTCGTCTTCGTGGGTCCACCGGCCGAAGCAATCGCGGCGACGGGGAGCAAGACCGCGGCGCGGCAGCTCGCGATCTCCGCCGACGTGCCCGTCGTCCCGGGAACGACCGAGGCGCTGCGCGATGCCGAGGAGGCCGCGGCGGTCGCGGAGCGGTACGGATATCCGGTGCTCCTCAAGGCGGCCGCCGGCGGTGGTGGGAAGGGGATGCGCGTCGTGCGCGAGCAATCCCAGCTCGCCTCTTCGCTCGACGCGGCCCGGCGCGAGGCGAAGAGCTCCTTCGGCGATGACGCGGTCTACGTCGAGAAGTACGTCGAGGGACCGCGACACGTGGAGATCCAGGTGCTCGGCGATGCCCACGGCACGATGCTCTCGCTCGGCGAGCGGGAGTGCTCCGTGCAGCGGCGCCACCAGAAGATGATCGAGGAGGCGCCGAGCGTCGCGGTCGATCCGGAGCTGCGCCTGCGGATGGGCGAGGCGGCGGTGCGCTTCGCCTCGGCCGCCGGCTACGTCAACGCGGGCACCTGCGAGTTCCTGCTCGACCGAGATGGAAGCTTCTACTTCCTCGAGATGAACACGCGGGTGCAGGTCGAGCATCCGGTGACGGAGCTGGTGACGGGGATCGACATCGTGCAGTGGCAGCTCCGCATCGCGAGTGGCGAGCGCCTTCCCTTCGCGCAGCGCGACATCGTCCCGCGCGGCTGGGCGATCGAATGCCGGATCACGAGCGAGGATCCGGCCAACGGCTTTCTCCCCTCGACGGGACGCATCTCCTATCTCCACGCGCCGACTGGTCCTGGCGTGCGATGGGACGGCGGGATCGAGCAGGGGAGCGAGGTCGGGCTGTTCTACGATCCGATGCTCGCGAAGCTCATCGTCTGGGCGGAGACGCGCGAGGCGGCGATCGCGCGGATGCATCGTGCGCTGCTCGAGCTGACGATCGAGGGCGTGGACAGCTCGCGCGACTTCCATCTGCGCGTGATGGAGGATGAAGAGTTCAGGCGGGGCGCGATCGAGATCCAGTGGCTGGAGCGGCGACTTCCTTCGCTGACGAGCGTGGCGACTCCGCCCGGCGGCGCACGGACGGCCGCGATCATCGCCGCGCTGATCGCCGACCGCGACCGCTCGACGCGCCGCTCCACGTCCGACGGCGCGCGCAAAGCGCCCGCGTCGACCGCGGCACCGGTGGAGCCGGCGCGCTGGCTCGACGTGGCGCGGCGAGAGGGACTGCGATGAGCACGAGCGCCACCACCCAGGGCGAGGTGGAGATCGCGTCGATCGCGGCAGGCGGCGACGGCGTGGGACGCGTCGGCGGCCAGGTGGTGTTCGTGCCGCGCAGCGCGCCGGGCGACCTCGCGCGTGTCGCGATCAGCGCGAAGGGCCGTTTCGCGCGGGGTGAGATCGTCGAGCTGGTGCGGCCGGGACCTGACCGCGTGGAGCCGCCGTGCCCGCATTACACGCGCGACCGCTGCGGCGGGTGCCAGCTGCAGCACCTCGGCTACGAGGCGCAACTCGCGGCGAAGGGGCGCATCATCGTCGACAGCGTGGCGCGGATCGGGCGACGCGAGATTCCGCTCGCGGAGGTCAGGCCGAGCGCGCAGCCATGGCGGTACCGGCGAAAGCTCACGCTCGCCCTGCGATGGACGCGCGGCCGCGGGTGGATCGCCGGACTGCATCCGTACGACGACCCCGGCGCGGTGTTCGCGTTAGGCGACTGCCCGATCACCGACGAGCGCGTCGTGGCGGTGTGGCGATCGATCATGAGGCACGCGAAGCTCTTCCCGCGCGTTCCCGCGCTGCGCGGCGCGGTGCGGCTGCTCGATCACGGCGCGTCGTTCGTTCTGGAGGGAGGCAGACAGTGGCGCGGCGCGGAGCAGCTGCTCGAGGCCGTGCCGGAGCTGCGCGCGATCTGGTGGGCGGCGGAGGGATCGCGGCCGCGGCTCGTCGCGCGGAGGGACGCCGAAGCGACGACGGGCGCGAGCTTCGTGCAGGTGAACGTCGCGATGGGACAGGCGCTGCACGACCATGTCGTCGCGCGAACGCTGGCGCACCGGCCGGCGACGGTCGTCGATGCGTACGCCGGGACGGGGGACACGGCGGTGCGGTTCGAGGAAGCCGGCGCCCGCGTGACGGCGATCGAGCTCGATCGCGAGGCGTCGGCGTTCGCCGCGCGGCGGCTGACGGCGCCCTCCACCGCGATCGCCGGCCGCGTCGAAGATCATCTCGCGGCGGCGCTGCCGGCCGACGTGGTGGTGATCAATCCCCCGCGCAGCGGAGTCGATCCGCGAGTGTGCGAGATCCTCGAGCGCGCCGACCCGGCGCCGCGCGCGTTGATCTACGTCAGCTGCGACCCCGGGACGCTCGCCCGCGACCTGGCGCGCATGCCGAGCTACCGCGCGCACGACGCGGTCGCGTTCGACATGTTTCCGCAGACCGCGCACGTCGAAACGGTGTGCGAGCTCGTGAAGGAGGCCGCGTGAGGTACCTCGTCACGGTGAACGGCGAACGCGTCGAGGTCCTCCTCGACGGCGAGGGCGTCCACGTCGAGGGCTCGACGGTTCCCGCCCACATCGACGACGTCGACGGGACGCCCGTGAAGATGGTCACCGTCGGCGACGAGGTGCATCGCGTCGTCGTGAGGCGCGGCGAGGGGCGCGGGCGCTACACGCTCTGGCTCGACGGCCATCGCTACGATTTGGAGGCGGTCGACGAGCGCACGCATGCGATCCGCCAGCTCTCCGGCGCGGGCGCGGCGGCAACAGGGCCGGCGCCGCTCAAGGCGCCGATGCCGGGGCTCGTCGTTCGCGTGAACGTGGCGCCCGGCGACAGCGTGACGGCGGGGCAGGGCCTCGTGGTGATCGAGGCGATGAAGATGGAGAACGAGCTCCGCGCCTCCGCCGCTGGGCGCGTCAGAGCCGTGCACGCCGTCGTCGGCCAGGCGGTGGAGAAGGGGGCGCTGCTCGTCGAGATGGAGTAGCGCGACCCGGTCAGCGGCCGGTCGTCGCCGCCCCGCGCACGGTCTCGCCGGCGAAGGTGCTCAGCGCCCAGTGCCCGCGGCCGCCGCGCAATGGGAGCGACATCACGAGGTTGCTGTCGCGCGCCTTCGGGTTGAGGTCGACGAGGATCGTGTCCCCTTCGATGCGCCATCCGGCGGTATTGTCCTGCGCGGCGCCGCCGCGGAGGGGCAACGGGATGTCGCCGCTGAAATGCGCCTCGCCCATGGCGCCCTGGCACTCCGCCGTTCCGGCGGCGGGGCCGGTGAGAGGCGGGGGCGAGAAGGCGATGTGCAGGGCGAAGTGCCGCCCCTTCACCGCGGCGAGCGCCGGTCCTCCGTAGGGGAGCACGGTATCGACGGTCGCGTCCACGCGCTGCTCGGCATTGCGCCCCTCGCAGAGGCCGGTGAGGGTGGCGTCGTTGCGCGGCCCACAGGTCGCGGCGAGCGCGACGAACGCGACCGCGGCTGCCGCGAACGGAGCGAGCCCGCGGGGCGCGCGGCGGAGTGAACTGGGCATGCGCGAACGCTCATCACGGACGTGTATCCGCGCAAGCCCGGTCCGTTGACAATGGCTAACTCCTTTCGTAGCTTACTTGTCTGTCGAAAAACCCCTGGGGCCTTCGGCGCGCCGAATCGGGCGTGCGATGGCTCCAGCCGATTCTCTGGACCCGTCATGAAGACTTTCACCGCCACCCCGACCGACATCCAGCACGACTGGTATGTGGTCGATGCCGAGGGCATGGTGC
>DATAIN010000718.1:0-2587 GCA_036262635.1 Gemmatimonadaceae bacterium
GCGCCCCCGCGCGCGACGAGCGAGTCCATCGTCGCGTCGAGATGCCCCTTCGCCGTCCAGTCGATCTCGCTCCCGCTCGCGCCGTGCAGGTGGTACGCGACGGGATAGCGCTTCGTCCCTGTGTCGTACGACGGAGGCAGGTAGATCATCGCCACCTTGCGCACCGTGAGGATCGGCGACCAGAAGGTGTCCGCGACGACGCGCCCCTGGCGTGCGGGGCCCTGCTGCGCGCCGAGCGGCGCCGCCGTCGCGACGACGGCGACGAGGGCGACGAGGGCGACGAGGGCGACGATGCCCACGGCACGAATGGCCCGGATCACCGGCCCACCGCCTAACGGCGCGCCGCGGTCACGGCTGGCCCGGCGTCGGCTCGAAGGTCACCACCTGGCGGATGATCTGCCGCACGTGCTTTCCATCCTTCTCCGCGGGCTTGAACTCCCAGAGCGGGATCACCTGCCGCAGCGCCGCGACATACGCCGAATCCGCGGGATCCATCCCCTCGAAGCTCGCCGGATCGACGTGGCCGCTGGTGTCGACGACGTAGCGGACGGCGAGCTTCCACGGCCGTCGCTCGACTCCCGGCGGGTAGGGCGGGAGCGCCTGAACCGCGCTGGGCCGGGCGAAGCTGTCCACCTCCTTCGCCTCGTACCAGTCGCGCTTCAGCTGGAAGGACTGCGTCCGCACCTGCGCCGACGCGGCGGCCAGCGCCGCGGCATGCGCGGCCGGCGTCATCCGGCTCGCGAAATCGCGCAGCGCCTCGAGCTGTGCCTCGCCGAGCGTGAACTCGAGCGTGCCCGCCCGGGCGGTGACGCGCGTCGAACTCACGATGCGGAGGAAGTCGCGACGCAGCACCTTCCGCGAGCGCGTCTCGACGCGATGGCCGGACGACTGGTCCACCACGGTGATCAGCGAGTCAGTCGTCACCGTGGTTCCGTCGTCGAGCGTGAAGACGAGGCGCTTTCCCGCGCCGAAGGCGCCCGGAGCGTCGATCGCCTGTACCGCGATCCCCACCGCCTCGGGCGGGGCCGACAACGCGCGCCCCTTGAAGTTGTACATCGCCGAGAGCCGGATCTCGGGATGCTCGCCGACGAGCATCGGCCGCAGCTCGACGAGCCCGTACCCACTCGGCTCGTGGTAGCCCATCTGGATGGTCTCGTGGTGGGCGAAGCTGCGCGGCGCGGGGATCGCCGTCCGGGAAGCGGTGGATTGCGCGCGCGCCGTCGGAGCGAGCGCGGCGAGGACGAACAGCAGGGCGGAAGCGAGACGCATGCAGAGGGCGGCTGAAGTCGCCACGAACCTATCCCGCCGCCACTCCTTCCGACAGGTGACGCGCCTCACGGGCGACTCGCTCGGTGCGCCGCGCCCGCTTGGCATACGCGTTGCCCGGAGGGCTGTCACACCGAAGTACCGTTCGATCCACACGCGGAGGCTCATCGTGCGTGCGGAGGAAGTCTCATCGTCGCCATCATCATGGCGGTCATCGGGGCGATCACCTACTTCTCGTCGAGCTCGAAGAACGAGGTGACGGGCGAGGTGCAGCACATCAGCATCGCCCCCGATCAGGAGGTCGCGCTCGGGCTGCAGGCGTTCCCCGAGATGGCGCAGCAGTTCGGCGGCGAGATCGATCAGCCGACGATCAACAACTATGTCGAGCAGGTCGGGCAGCGCATCGTCGCGCAGAGCGACGCGGCGAAGGGACCGTACAAGTACGACTTCCACGTCCTTGCCGACCCGCAGACGGTGAACGCCTTCGCGCTCCCCGGCGGACAGGTCTCGATCACCGTCGGACTGCTGCGCAAGCTGCACAACGAAGCGGAGCTGGCCGGAGTGCTCGGCCACGAGGTCGGTCACGTCATCGGCCGCCACGGCGCGGAGCAGCTCTCCAAGCAGCAGTTCGCGCAGACACTCGTCGGCGCGGCGACGATCGCCGCGTACGATCCGGACCGTCCGGGGCGCACCGCGCAGAACGCCGCGATCGCCGCGGCGATCGGCCAGCTCGTCTCCATGCGCTTCGGCCGGCAGGACGAGCTCGAGGCCGACGCACTCGGCGTCCGGCTGATGAAGGAAGCGGGCTACGATCCGCGCGGGATGCACGACCTGCTGCTCACCCTCGCGTCACTCGACCAGGGCGGACGACCGCCGGAGTTCTTCAGCACGCACCCCAACCCCGAGAACCGGCTCTCGCAGGTCGATCAGCTGATCGGCCAGGCCGGCGGCGCGGGCGGGGACGTGGGCACCGACCGCTTCCAGCAGAATGTGCTGAGGTTCATGCGGTAGCGCTGTCTCACGTCGACGTGGGAGGGCGCTGGCGCGGCTCACGTGGGACGTGGGAAGTCATCGCTGCGCTCGACGAGTAGGGACGTGGCACGGGGGAGGCTCCGAGGCGGGGACGTGGGACGTGGAAGAGGCGGGGATGCGCCGACTTCGGAGAATGGAAATGGGACAAAGGAGCAGGAATCCCCCGTCCCCTGTCCCCCGTCGCCGAGCGAGCGTAGCGAGCGAAGGCTTCCCACGTCCCCGAGTCTGCCGCGGCAGCGCCCTCCCACGTCGAAGTGACGAGGGATGAGGGAATGGGAACCCTCTCCGT
>DATAIN010000719.1:0-1799 GCA_036262635.1 Gemmatimonadaceae bacterium
AGACGGAGCCGTAGGCGTGGCCGCCGATCTGCTGGTACACCGGGCACGCGTTCAGGCAGGCGCCGCAGCGGATGCAGGCGAGCGCCTGCCGCGTCACGGCGCGGGCGAGCATCGCCGAGCGCCCGTTGTCGAGGAGGACGATGTGCAGCTCCTCGGGCCCGTCGGCGGTCGCCGGCCGCCGGCCCGTGATGAGCGACTGGTACGTCGTCAGCGCCTGGCCCGTACCCGAGCGCGGCAGGAGCTGGAGAAACACGTCGAGGTCGGCGACGCGCGGGATGACCTTCTCGATCCCCATCAGCGCGACGTGGGTGCGCGGGAGGGTGATCGTCAGCCGCGCGTTGCCCTCGTTCTCGAGGATGAGGATCGTTCCCGTTTCGGCGACGCCGAAGTTCACTCCGCTGATGCCGAGGTCGGCCGCGGCGAAGCGCTGGCGCAGCGTCGCGCGCGCCGCGGCCGTTAGGCTCGCCACGTCGTCGCCCACCGCGATGCCGAGCTTCGCCGCGAGCAGAGCGGCGATCTGGCCACGGGTCTTGTGGATCGCCGGGACGACGATGTGCGACGGCGTCTCCCCCGCGAGCTGGATGATGTACTCGCCGAGATCGGTCTCGACCGGCTCGAGGCCGGCGGCGGCGAGCGCGGCGTTCAGGTGGATCTCCTCCGTCGCCATGCTCTTGCTCTTCACCACCGTGCGCGCCCCTCGCGCGCGTGCGATCCCGCCGATGATCGCGCAGGCCTCGCGCGCGTCGCGCGCCCAGTGGACGACGGCGCCCGCGCGCTCCGCCGCGGCGGCGAACTGCTCGAGATACTGGTCGAGGTGGAGCAGGGTCTCGTCCTTGATCGCCCGCGCATGCTCGCGTGCCGACTCCCAGTCGCTGACGCCCGCCATCGCGTTCCGGCGCCGCTCGGCGAAGAGCGTCGTCGCGCGATGGAGCGCGCCGTGGAGCTGCGCGTCGCCGAGCGCCTCCCGCGCCCGACGGTCGAACTCCGCCGGGGTCGCCGACGCCGTCATCCCGGGGCTCGCCTCCCCGCTCATGCGCGTGCGGCGAGCAGCTCGGCGAGATGGAGCGCGCGCACCGGCGAGCCGCGCCGCGACAGGCGCCCGCCGAGCTGCATCAGGCAGCTCGCGTCGGCGGAGGCCACCGCGTCGACGGCCGCGCGCTCGATCGCGTCGATCTTGTCGTCGGCGATCGCGACGGAGATCTGCGGCTGCTTCACCGAGAACGTTCCGCCGAAGCCGCAGCAGCCGTCGGCGTTCGCGAGCTCCACCAGCTCGAGGCCGCGCACGTGCGCGAGGAGACGCCGCGGCTCCGCGCGGAGGCGCAGGTCGCGCAGCGCGTGACACGCGTCGTGCCAGCCGACCCGCCCCGCGAAGCTCGCGCCGACGTCCTCCACACCGAGTCGATTGACGAGGAAGTCGCTCAGCTCGTGAGTCCGCGCGGCCACCGCCGCGGCGCGCGTGCGCCACTCGGCGTCGTCGAAGAGCTCCGGATAGTGCTTCAGCATCGCCGAGCAGGAGCCGGACGGGCTCACGATCGCGTCGTCGTCGCTCTCCTCGAGGATCGCGATGAAGCGGCGGGCGAGCGCGCGGGCGTCGTCCCTGTACCCGGTGTTGAACGCGGGCTGGCCGCAGCAGGTCTGCCGGGCATCGAACCGGACGTCGCATCCCACGCCGCGCAGCACCGCGACCGTGCTCACGCCGATCGCGGGCCAGAGCTGGTCCACGATGCACGTCACGAAGAGCGAGACGCGGGTCGGCCGGCTCATGGGACGACGACTCCCTTCACGTAGCCCGCCGCGCG
>DATAIN010000720.1:0-1835 GCA_036262635.1 Gemmatimonadaceae bacterium
GCTGGCACGGTCGCGGCGGTTCGGGCCCCTGGTCTGGGGCGCGGGGACGACGCGTAACGTCTACAGCTCGGCGGAGCTCCGAACCGCGCCCGTTGCCTCGGGGACTCCCGCTCCGCTCCCGTGACTCGGCGGGAAATGCAGGCGTCAGATTCACATGCGCCTCTCCCTCCCCTCCCTGCTCCTCGCCCTCGCCGCGGCCTCCCCCGCGCTCGCGCAGCTCCCCGCCGGTGAGCCCGACCGCTTCCTCTCGAAGTACATCGGCCTCGACGCCGCGCAGATCGCGCAGGCGAAGCGCGGCACCGTCGTGACGAAGGTGCTCGACGTCGCCGACCAGGACGAGATCGCGATCTTCGGCATCGTCGCGATCGACGCGCCACGCGCGACGATCGTCAGGCAGCTCGGCGACCTCCAGTCCTTCCTCCGGACGCCGGGACGCAGCGCCTTCTCGATCTTCTCCACCCCCGCGACGACCGGCGATCTCGCCGGCTTCGTGGTCGACCGGAGCGACATCGACGCGCTGAAGCAGTGCAAGCGCGGCGACTGCGACGTGAAGATCCCCGGCGCGACCATCGACGACTTCCGGCGGACGATCGACTTCTCCTCGCCCCAGGCCGGGGCGCAGGTGAGCGCCCTCGCAAGAGAGCGCGCGGTACGCTACGTCAACAACTATCGTCGCGGCGGCGCGGCCGCGATGCTCCAGTACGGGGACCAGAAGAGCGAGCGCAGCGCCGCCGACGCCTTCGCCGCCCTGCTCGCCGAGTCACCGTACCTCTTCGACTACGTCCCCGAGTTCCGGAAGTACCTCGAGGCGTACCCCAACGGCTCACTCCCCGGCGCGACGGACGCGATCTTCTGGTCGATGGACCGCCTTCCATCGCTGCGCCCGATCTTCGGGATCACGCACCTCACGACCTGGTCACCTGACGGCGCCCCGCTCACCCTCGTCGCCGCCAAGCAGCTCTACGCGAGCCACTACTTCCTCGGCGCCTTCACCCTGACGACGGTGCTCGACCGCCCCGCGTCCGAGGGCGGCGTCTACTGGATCGTCGTCCAGCGCCTCCGCTTCGACCACCTGCCGAGCGGGGGACTGCTCAACATTCGCGGCCGCGTGCTGGGGAAGCTGCAGGAGCAGATGAAAACCGAGCTCGCGGGTCGGAAGGCGGGGTTTTCGAGAAAGTAAGGCTGTTCAGTCGATGCACGTCGAGGCGAACGAGCGATGCGCGATGCACGATACGGATGCACGATGGGCGATGCACGAAGAAGCCCCGCCCTCTCGTGCAGCGTGCATCGCCGACCAGCATCGCGCATCGCGCATCGCCGGTTCGCCTGAACGTGCATCACGCCTACCCCTCCAGCACCACGACAGCCCCCGCGCTCGTGTCGGTATGCGTCAGCGAGACATGAATCCGCTTCACGCCTAACGCTTCCGCCCTCTTCTTCGCGAGCCCGGTGAGCACGAGCGACGGCCGGCCGTCCTCGGCGCGCTCGACTTCGATCTCCTGCCAGCCGATGCCGCGCGCCTCGTCGGTGCCGGCGAGGGCCTTGTAGGCGGCTTCCTTCGCGGCGAGGCGCGCCGCGAACGATGGGGCACCCGCCGGGTGCGCGCGGACGTACGCTGCCTCACGCTCGGTGCAGAGCCGGGCCAGCGCGCGCTCGCCCTTCGCGTCGAGGAGCCGCCGCGCGCGGGCGACGTCCACCAGGTCGATGCCGACGCCGAGTATCATCGGGCCCGTCCCATCATGCGTCGCCAGAGGCTCGGTTTGGGGCCGGGCCGCCAGCCGGCGAGGAGGCGCGCGACCGCGGGCCAGCAGCGGTCGGCGGCGGCGAACACCGTG
>DATAIN010000721.1:0-2708 GCA_036262635.1 Gemmatimonadaceae bacterium
ATCGAGGAGGTCGTGAAGAAGGCGCAGGGAGAGATCGCGACGAAGATCGTCGAGCTCGGGGAGAGCAGCGCCTACGAGGTGGGAGTCCACGGCCTCCACCCGGAGCTCATCAAGCTCATTGGTCGCATGCATTGGCGGACGAGCTACGGCCAGAACATCCTCCAGCACTCGAAGGAGGTCGCGTGGCTCGCCGGCACCATGGCCGCCGAGCTGGGGCTCGACGTCGCCATGGCCAAGCGCGGCGCGCTGCTGCACGACGTCGGCAAGGTCCTCACCCACGAGCACGAGGGGACGCACGTACAGCTCGGCGTCGAGGTCGCCACGAAGTACGGCGAGCACCCGCTCGTCGTGAACGCCATCGCGGCGCACCACGACGACGTCCCGCACGAGAGCGAGGTGTCGGTGCTGGTGCAGGCGGCGGACGCGATCTCCGGATCGCGCCCGGGCGCGCGACGCGAAGCCTTCGAGACCTACGTGAAGCGCCTCGAGGGGCTCGAGCGGATTGCGTCGAGCTATCGCGGGGTCGAGAAGGTCTACGCCATCCAGGCCGGCCGCGAGATCCGCGTCGTGGTCACGCCGGACGACATCGACGACACGCGCTCGGCGGCGCTCTCGGAGGAGATCGCGCGGCGGATCGAGGCCGAGCTGCAGTATCCGGGTCAGATCAAGGTCGTGGTCATTCGGGAGACCCGGGCGGTGGACTTTGCGCGCTGAGCCCTACGCGGGAGAGCTCGGGCGGATCATCGACGGGCAGGCGATCGCGCGGCAGATTCGCGACGAGCTCGCGGGCGAGGTATCCACGCTCGCCGAGCGTGGACTCGTTCCGGGGCTCGCGGTGATCCTCGTCGGCGACGATCCGGCGAGCGCGGTCTACGTCGCGTCGAAGGAGCGCGCCTGTCACGAGGCGGGGATGCACGGTGTGACGATCCGCCTTCCGGCGCAGACCAGCGAGCAGGCGTTGCTCGAGCAGGTCCACGCTCTGAACGCCGATCCGGCGATCCATGGCATCCTGGTTCAGATGCCCCTGCCGAAGCACATCCGCGCGGACGCGGTCATCCGGGCGATCGATCCCCGGAAGGACGTGGACGGCTTCCATCCGATCAACGTCGGCAAGCTGCTGATCGGGGAGCGCGATGGCTTCGCGCCGTGCACCCCAGCCGGTGTCCAGGAGCTCCTGACGCGCAGCGGCGTGGACACGACGGGCAAGGAGTGCGTGATCGTCGGGCGCAGCAACATCGTCGGCAAGCCGATGGCGTCACTGCTCATGCAGGACGCTCGCGGCGCGAACGCGACGATCACGATCTGCCACCGGCACACGCGCGACCTCGCCGCGCACACCCGCCGCGCGGACATCGTGATCGCCGCGACGGGCCGCCCGAAGCTGCTCACCGCGGACATGGTGAAGCCGGGGGTGGTGGTGATCGACGTCGGGATCAATCGCGTGGAAGACGCGAGCCACGCCAAGGGCTACCGGATCGTCGGCGATGTGGACTTCGAGAGCGTGCGCCCTCTCGCGTCGTGGATAACTCCGGTGCCGAAGGGCGTCGGGCCGATGACCATCGCGATGCTCATGAAGAACACCGTCCGCGCCGCAACCCTGCTCGCCGCGCAGAGCGGCGGCCGGCCACTCGCCGCGAGGGGCGTGTCGTGACCGGGCGGCGCGGCGCACGGCGCGGCGCCCGAGGGCCGAAGTCCCTCGGGGATGCGTCGATGGACCTCTTCCTCGACCCGCTCTTCGCGCTCGCGAACGCGCCGCTGGAGGAATCGCGTCCCGAGCCGATGCAGGTCGGCGAGCCCGCGCCCCTTGGCGCCGCGCCGGGTGAGAGCATCGAGACGGCGATCCCCGTCTCGATCCTCAACCACACGGCGAAGGACGTCCTGCAGGGCGCCTTTCCGCGCCTGTGGGTGCGGGGCGAGGTGACCGACTTCAAGCGCCATCGCAACGGCCACTGGTACTTCTGTCTCGGCGACGGAGAAGCCACCGTCCGCTGCGTCGTGTGGTCGCGCGACCAGCGGCGGATCCCCGCCTCGCCGGACGAGGGGATGCAGCTCTCGGTGCGCGGGCAGCTCACCGTCTACCCGGCGCGCGGCGACATGCAGCTCGTCGTCACCGCGATGGAAGCGGAGGGCGATGGGCTGACCCGCAAGGCGATCGAGCAGGTGCTGCGCCGCCTCGAGGCGGACGGTCTCCTCGCACCGGAGCGCAAGCGTCCGCTGCCGCGATTCCCGCGGCGCATCGCCGTGGTGACGAGCCCCGATGGCGCGGCGATCCGGGACGTCGTCGCCGTCGCGCGCCGGCGCTCGCCCGGAGTCGAGATCGTGATCGTTCCCGCCGCGGTGCAGGGCGACGGCGCGCCGGACGAGCTCTGCGCGGCTCTCGACAAGCTCGCCCGGTGGGGCGATTGCGACGTCGCCATCGTCGGCCGCGGGGGTGGAGGAAAGGACGATCTGCGCGCCTTCAACGACGAGCAGGTGGCGCGTGCACTGGCCGCGCTGCCGATGCCGGTCATCTCCGCGGTGGGGCACGAGATCGACATGAGCATCTGCGACCTCGTCGCCGATCTGCGCGCGCCGACACCCTCCGCCGCCGCCGAGGCAGCGGTACCGGTGCAGGCCGAGGTGATCGCGCAGGTCGCCGCGCTCCGCGACGCGCTCGCCGAGGGCGCACGCTGGCAGATCGAGCAGGCGACGGCTCGCGCCGACTCGCT
>DATAIN010000722.1:0-2567 GCA_036262635.1 Gemmatimonadaceae bacterium
AACGGTGGTGGCAACGGCAATGGTGGCGGGAACGGGAACGGTGGCAACGGGAACAACGGCAACGGCAACGGGAACGGGAACGGCGGGTCGACGTCCAACCAGCCGCGCCAGGATCGCCAGCCCCGCGGGTGGGGTGGAGATCGCCCGGTGCCCGCGACGCAGCCGACCGAGCCGCGTGACCAGCCGCGCGACCAGCCGCGCGACGAGCAGCCCATCGCTCAACCGCGCCAGGAGCCGCGCAGTGAGCCACGCTCGGAGCCACGCAGCGAGCCACGCAGCGAGCCGCGTAGCGAGCCGCGTAGCGAGCCGCGCAGTGAACCGCGCAGCGAGCCGCGCAGCGAGCCTCGCAGCGAGCCTCGCTCCGAGCCGCGGAGCGAGCCAGAGAAGGAGACGAGGGACACCAAGCCCGCGGCTCCGCGCAGTCAGCCGGTGAAGCCGAGGGAACGCAGGCCGTAACCGATCGGAGCACGGCACGCGGGCGGCGCCCGCGCCTCTTCGGGCGCGGGCGCCGCTTCGTTAGATTGAACGGCTAGCCGAAACCGTCACTTTCCGCCGGACCCGTGTGAAGCTCGATCATATCCGCAACTTCTGCATCGTCGCCCATATCGACCATGGGAAATCGACCCTGGCCGACCGGCTCATCGAAGCCACCGGGATGCTGCAGAAGCGTGAGATGCAGGACCAGGTGCTCGACACCCTCGACCTCGAGCGTGAGCGCGGCATCACGATCAAGCTCAACGCCGTCCGCATGTCGTACAAGGCGAAGGACGGCAGCACCTACGAGCTGAATCTCATCGACACGCCCGGCCACGTCGATTTCACCTACGAGGTGTCGCGGTCGCTCGCCGCGTGCGAGGGGGCGATCCTCGTCGTCGATGCCTCACAGGGGATCCAGGCGCAGACGCTCTCCAATCTCTTTCTCGCGCTCGACGCGGGGCTGGAGATCATCCCGGTCCTCAACAAGATCGATCTGCCGGGGGCGGAGCCGGAGCGCCGGCGTCAGGAAGTGGTCGACCTGCTCGGCTGCGCGCCGGAGGACGTGCTCCTCGTGAGCGCGAAGGCGGGGATCGGGATCGAGGAGCTGCTCGAGGAGGTCGTGAAGCGCGTGCCCCCGCCGAAGGGCAGCGAGGACGGTCCGCTCCGCGCGCTGATCTACGACTCGTACTACGACCGCTATCGCGGCGCGATCCCGAGCGTGCGCGTCGTCGACGGGTACATCCGCCCCAAGATGAAGATCACCTTCGGCGCGAGCGACTCCGTCTACGAGGTGGACGAGGTCGGGTACAACCAGCTGCGCCAGGTGAAGACCGACGAGCTGGGCCCGGGCGAGGTCGGCTACGTCGTGGCCAACCTCCGTTCGGTGAGCGAGACGCGCGCCGGCGACACGGTCTTCGACGCGACCAATCGCGCGCCGGAGCCGCTTCCCGGCTATCGCGAGGTGCGCTCCTTCGTCTTCGCGGGCATCTATCCGACGGACACGACGCAGTACGAGACGCTGCGCGACGCGCTGCAGAAGCTGCAGCTCAATGACGCCTCGCTCCAGTACGAGCCCGAGACCTCGACCGCCCTCGGCTTCGGCTTCCGCTGCGGCTTCCTCGGGCTGCTGCACATGGAGATCGTGCAGGAGCGGCTCGAGCGGGAGTACGAGCTCGATCTCGTCACGACGGTGCCGAGCGTCGAGTATCGCGTCTACCACACGGACGGGCGGATGGAGCTGATCGAGAATCCCTCGCTCATGCCCCAGCCGGGAGAGGTGGATCGCGTCGAGGAGCCCTTCGTGAAGGCGCGCATCATGGCGCCCGCCGAGTACATCGGCCCGATCATGACGTTAGGCACCGAGCGGCGCGGCGTCTACAAGAACATGACCTACCTCGACCAGGAGCGGGTCGAGTTCGACTGGGAGTTCCCGCTGGCCGAGATCATCCTCGACTTCTTCGACCGGTTGAAGACGATCAGCCGCGGCTACGCCTCGCTCGACTACGACATGCTCGGCTACCGGCCGAGCGATCTCGTGAAGCTCGACATGCTGATCAACGGCGATCCGATCGACGCCTTCAGCGTGATCATCCACCGCGACAAGGCGTACGACTGGGGCCGCAAGATCGCCGACAAGCTCAAGGACCTGATCCCGCGCCAGCTCTTCGAGGTCGCCATCCAGGCCGCGATCGGCCAGAAGGTCATCGCCCGCACCACGGTGAAACCGCTGCGCAAGGACGTGCTCGCGAAGTGCTACGGCGGCGACATCACCCGCAAGCGCAAGCTCCTCGAGAAGCAGAAGGAAGGAAAGAAGCGCATGAAGCAGGTCGGCGCGGTCGAGATCCCGCAGGAAGCGTTTCTGGCGGTGCTGCAGGTCGAGTAATGCAGCCATCAGCCTTTAGCCGTTAGCGGTCAGGAACGGCGTCAAGGGCGGGTCCCGCAGTCGCTCAACGCTAACGGCTAATGGCTAACGGCCCTCCCCGCGCCAGCCTCGTCATCCAGACCTCCTTCCTCGGCGACACCGTGCTCACCACGCCGCTCATCGCGCGGCTGGCGGAAGCGGGACCGGTGGATGTGCTGGTGACGCCCGC
>DATAIN010000723.1:0-3938 GCA_036262635.1 Gemmatimonadaceae bacterium
CTATCTGCTGCACCGCTATACGAGCCTCGGCACCGCGGCCACGCTCGTGCTTGCCGCGGTGCTCGGCGTCGCTGGCGTGGTCGGGGCGAGCCTCGTCGTCGCGCGCTGGGCGCTGCCCGGCGTCGTGGCCGAAGTGGTCGACGAGCGCTATCTGCTGCAGGGGACGCCGGCGCGTGTGACGCGCGTCATCGGCGGAGGGGCTGGCGCGCCAAGTGCGTACGAAGTCTCATACGACGACGGCGGCAGGACCCACGTCCTCCCCGCGCGCAGCCTGGAAGGCGAGCCTCTCGCACCGGGCAGTGAAGTCGTCATCGAGCGGGTGGAGGACGGGTACGCGTACGTCGAGGCCTGGTCGGTCGTCGAGCGCAGGCTCTGAGCGCCCGCCGCCCTCCGCGGCGCTCGTGATGGTGGTTGGCAGGCGTTGGTGAGCAGACCGCCCGCGGAGGGCGGAAGGAAGGGTTGAATGAGCGATGGCGTGCTCTTCGCCGTGCTGTTCCTGGGGTTCTTCGTCCTCCGCATCATCGCGGCGACGGTGTTCTTCCTCTACATCCTGCCGACGGGCATCCAGTGCCCCAACTGCAACGCCGACACGGTGCGCGTGCAGTCGCGCGGGTGGAACCTGCTGATGCCGTGGTTCCGGACCAGCTGGTGCTACGAGTGCGGGTGGGACGGTCTGCTCCGCAAGGGACCGGTCGAGACTTATTCGCCCATTGCGAATAATTTGAGCCAGCCCGGCCAGTTGCCGCTCAGCTCGAAGAAATCGTCGAAGTAGGTCAGCCCCAGTCCTTCCAGCTCCTCGATCAGCGCGACGAGGGAGGGCTCCTCGTGGATCGGCCCGACGGCGACGAGCCCTCCTTCGACGCGGAACTCGTCCGGGGTGAGGTTGAGCCGCGTGTCGAGCGCGGCGCGGGTCAGCCCGGAACGCTCGAACGCCTCGCGGCGGATGAGCAGCGTCGGCGCGCCGGCGGCGGCTGACAGCGGCATGATCGCACTCCTGTGAGATTCGTCTGCGGACGGGCGGAGAATAACGATCCCCGCCTTGCGCGGCCACGGCCGGGGACGGGGTGGGGACGGAGTGGGGACGGAGTGGGGACGGAGTCCGCCTCCCCCATATACCTTTCACCATGATGGCCACCAGCTCGAGCATCGAGGCGACCTTCGACGTCATCGTCGTCGGCGCGGGACACGCGGGCACCGAGGCCGCGGTCGCTGCGGCGCGTCTCGGCGCGCGGGTCGCACTCGTCACCAGCGCGCTCGAGACGATCGGCCAGATGTCCTGCAATCCCGCGATCGGCGGCGTGGCGAAGGGCACCGTCGTGCGCGAGGTCGACGCCCTCGGCGGGATCATGGGACGCGCCACCGACCGCGCGACGCTGCAGTTCCGGATGCTCAATCGCGGCAAGGGTCCGGCGGTCTGGGCGCCGCGCGCGCAGTGCGACCGTGGCCTCTACCGGCGCGCGGTGCGCTCGCTGCTCGAGGAGCATGCGACGCTCGAGACGATCCAGGGCACCGTCGCCCGTCTGCTGATCGACGAGGCCGGAGCCGCGGTCACGGGAATCGAGACGCTGGAGGGTCGACGCTTCGCGGCGCGCTGCGTCGTGCTGACGACGGGCACCTTCCTGCGCGGGCGCATTCACATCGGTACCGAGACGAAGCTCGCCGGCGGACGGGCAGGCGAGCCCGCGGCCATCCATCTCGCCGAGCAGCTCGAGGCTCTCGGTCTGGAGGTGGCGCGCTTCAAGACCGGAACGCCGCCGCGCATCGACGGGCGCTCGGTGGACTACTCGAATCTCGAGCGTCAGGAGAGCGAGATCGAGGCGTTCGACTATTCGTGGTCGCACTTCTGGCCGACACCGCGCCGCGATGGAGCGGCGACGCGTCATCCCGCACAGCTGCCCTGCTGGATCACCTACGCGGGCGAGGAGGCGAAGACGGTCGTTCGCGAGAACATCGGGCGCTCGGCGATGTACGGGGGCGCGATCGGGTCGCGCGGACCGCGCTACTGTCCGTCGGTGGAGGACAAGATCCTTCGCTTTCCCGACGCGGAGCGGCACCAGATCTTCCTCGAGCCGGAGGGGCACGACACCCACGAGCTCTATGTGAACGGGCTGTCCACGTCGCTCCCTGTGGACGTGCAGCTGCAAATGCTGCATGCCGTACCCGGGCTCGAGTCGGCGCGGATGACGCGGGCCGGCTATGCGATCGAGTACGACTACTACCCGCCGACCCAGCTCGACGCGACGCTGCAGCTGCGCGCGCTGGCGGGGCTGTTCTTCGCGGGGCAGATCAACGGCACGACCGGCTACGAGGAAGCGGCTGGTCAGGGAGTCGTCGCCGGGTACAACGCCGCGCTCCGCGCCAGGGGAGACGCGCCCCTCATCCTCGGCCGCTCGACGTCGTACATCGGCGTGCTCGTCGACGATCTCGTGACGCGCGGCGTGGACGAGCCATACCGGCTCTTCACCTCGCGTTCGGAGTTCCGCCTGACGGTGCGACAGGACAACGCGCTGCGGAGGCTCGCCGGCGTGGCGATCGAGCGTGGGGCGTTCGATGCGCGCGAGCTGGACGTCGTCGCGCGGCGTCTCGCCGACGAGGACCAGGCGCGCGACCTCGCCGAACGGATGTCGATCCGCCCCGAGCAGGCGGCGGCAGTGCTCGACGCGGCGGGAAGTGCGCCGCTGCCGCATTCGATGAAGATCGTCGACGTCGCGAAGCGACAGAACGTGGCGCTGATCGATCTCCTGCGCGCCGCGGGGGTCGAGTCGATCCCGGCGATCGAAGCGACGGTGACGGCCGAGCTGGAGATCAAGTACGGTGGCTACTTCGAGCGCGAACGAGTCCAGGCAGAGAAGCTGCGCCGGCTGGACGCGTTCGTCCTCGCCCCGGATCTCCCCTATGCCGAGATGCGGTCGTTGTCGATGGAAGCACGGCAGAAGCTCGCCGCGCGCAACCCGGCCACGCTCGCGCAGGCGTCGCGCATTCCCGGCGTGAGCCCGAACGACCTGCAGAACCTCGTCCTCGAGGTGGAGCGGCGGAGGGCTGTCGTCTGACGGGCGGGGTGGGGTGTGGGGTGTGGCGTAGCTGGGTGATGCCGCGCTAGAAGCGGCCGCGCCAGCCTAACGCGAATCCGCCGTCGCTCGTCCGGCCGCTGTAGAAGCCATCCAGTCCGTACTGGAGGGTCGGTGCGATGCGGGACGCCTCACGATGCTCTCGCTCGCGTGCGAGACGGTGCTTCTGGCGCAGCGCCACGCTGCGCCCCATCGCATATCCGAAGGCGGCGCCGAGGAAGGTGTCGGAGGCCCAGTGGCGCCGGTCCGCCATTCGCGCGAGGCCGATTCCCGTCGCGCCGGTGTACAGCAGCGGCTCGATGAATCCCAGATGGAAGCGCGTGCTCACGTAGCTGCTGCACGCGAACGCATTGGCCACGTGTCCACCGAAGAACGAGTGCTGGTTCCAGTCGCCACCGGGGAAGTTGATCCGGTACGCCCGACCGTTCGCCGTTCCCGGGCGCTCGCGATCGACGAGCGAGTAGACCAGTCCACGGAGAATCGAGTTGCTCTGCTGCGCGGTGGCGCAGCCGATCCCGGCGTCGCGAAGTGCTCGGCTGCCGGTCGCGAGCCCCGTGACGTACAACCCTCCCGATACCGGGAGGAGGAGATTGCCCGAGCCGAGATCGATCAGGCGGATCCCTTTCGCTTCGCGGAAAGGCTTCAGGGCTCGGATCGACGCGGACGACTGGCTGGCGGCGATCCATCGATCGACGCGCTGGTCGCTCGTGGCGACGATCGCCGTCGCGGCGATGACCGCGCCCGCGTCGCGCCAATCGCGTGCGTTCGCGTGAAAGGGTGAGGTCCAGAGATGCCAGATGTCGCCGCCGGCGGCGCGAAAGTCATGACCCACCGCCTGGACCACGCTCTGGGCGCGGGCGGCTTCTGGGA
>DATAIN010000724.1:0-1606 GCA_036262635.1 Gemmatimonadaceae bacterium
GTGGGGTGGCTCGCGTCGAGCACGTGGAGGAGAAGGTCGGCCTCGCGCGCCTCCTCGAGGGTGGCGCGGAATGAGGCGACGAGATGGTGTGGCAGCTTGCGGATGAACCCGACGGTGTCGGTGAGCAGCACGCGACCATGCTCGCCGAGCTCGACCTCGCGGGTGAGCGGGTCGAGCGTGGCGAAGAGACGGTTCTCCACAAAGACGTCCTGAGAGCCCGAAAGGGCTCGCAGGACCGAAGACTTGCCGGCGTTGGTGTAGCCGACGAGCGACGCGCGGAACTCCCCCCGGCGGGACGAGCGCTGGATCTCCCGCTGCCGCTGGACGTCGGCGAGCCGCTCCTTCAGGAGCTTGATCCGGTGGTTGATGAGCCGCCGGTCGGTCTCGAGCTGCGTTTCACCGGGCCCGCGGACGCCGATGCCGCCGCGGAACTTCTCGAGGTGGGTCCACATCCGGGTGAGGCGCGGCAGCGTGTACTCCAGCTGCGCGAGCTCGACCTGCATCTTCGCCTCGGCGCTGCGGGCGCGGGTGGCGAAGATGTCGAGGATGAGCTCCGCGCGGTCGACGACGCGCGTGTCCAGCGCGTCCTCGATGTTCTTGCCCTGTGAGGGGGAGAGCTCGTCGTCGAAGATGACCAGCGAGGCGTCGAGCTCACCGACGCGGTCACGGAGCTCGTCGATCTTGCCCTTTCCGAGATACGTCGCCGGGTTGGGCCGGTCGATCTGCTGCGTCACCTCGCCGACGACGTCGGCGCCCGCCGTGTCGGCAAGGGCGGCGAGCTCGCGGAGGTGCTCGTCGAGGTGGTGCTTCGCGCCGGTCCGCTTGCGCGGCGCCCCGACGAGCACGGCGCGCTCGACGGGGGGCCGCAGGGAGATCGTTTCGCGTGCGATGGTGCCGTCCTCCGTGTGCCTAACGTCCGGCCATCGGCGAGAAGCGGCCGGAACGATCGTAAGGCACGGTATAGTTGCCGAGGATCGTCGCGACGGTGATGTCGCCCGTCATCCGATAGGGCACGGAGCCCATGTTGATCAACTGCCGTCCCGCCTCGCCCACGCCGGCGTAGGTGAAGTTGACGGGGACGCGAACCTCGGTGTCCTTCCCCGCCTCGACCGTCATCCGCTGGTCGAGCGAGCCGGTCGCGAACCGCACCGTGTCGACGAGCAGGTTGTAGGTGAGCCGCGTGCCGTCGAGCCGGAAATTGTTGGGATTGTGGACGTTGAGCAGCACGTCAACCGATCCCCCCGTGAGCCCGAGCGCCGTCACCTTCACATCCTTCACCTGGACATCGGGCTGGGCGAAGCTCTGCTTCGCCACGCTGCTGCAGGCCGCTGTCGCCGCGATCGCCATCGTGGTCGCCGCCAGCATGATCCGTCGCATCGTCGTCATTCCTCCGCGTACTTGAAGTTCACTGCGTTGCATCGTCGGTCTCCGTCTGCTCGGTCCTGCGACGCAGCTCCGCCCACCACGCGAGCCGCTTCGCGATGTCCTTCTCGAAGCCGAACGGTCCCGGGGCGTACAGCTCGCGCCCGCGAAGCTGCTCCGGCAGGTACTCCTGCGGGATGTATGCCTCGGGAACGTCGTGCGCGTATTGATACCCCGCGTGATA
>DATAIN010000725.1:0-1876 GCA_036262635.1 Gemmatimonadaceae bacterium
CGTGGTCGCCACGTCTCGGAGCGCGGTAACGGAATTCCTGTCAGCCGTTCATTTCACCGGAGAACCACATGCACGTCACCCCCCGTTTCGCCCTGCTGTCCCTGGCCGCGGTGTCGATCGTCGCCGCCGGCGCCTGCAAGAAGAAGCCGCAGACCGCCCCCGTCCCCGCCGTCAACCAGGACAGCATCGACGCCGAGAACGCACGCCGCGACTCGATCGCGCGCGCCGAAGCGGCGCGCCGCGAGGCCGCCGCGCGCGAGCAGGCCCGCAACGACAGCATCGCGCGTGAGCGCCAGCGCCTCGACCAGATGATGACCGATGCCCGCACCACGATCACGAACCCGGTCTACTTCGAGTTCGATCGCGCCGAGCTGACCAGCGACGACATCGCCAAGCTCGACGCGAAGATCCCGCTGCTCAACGCGAACCCCGCGCTCCGCATCCGCGTCGCCGGTCACACCGACAGCCGCGGCTCCGACGAGTACAACATGGCGCTCGGCCAGCGCCGCGCCGCGTCGGCCAAGCGGTACCTCACCCAGCACGGCATCCCGACGGCTCGCATCGAGACCGTGAGCTTCGGCGAGGAGCGTCCGGTCTCGCAGGGCACCGACGAGGCGTCGATGGCGCAGAACCGCCGCGGCGAGTTCGAGATCATCGCGGGTGGTGATAGCATCACCATCCCGCAGGGCGAGTGAGCCGCCCGGCACACGCTGCCCCGTCGACCGTGCCGCGCCTCGTCGCGCGGGCGGTCGGCGCGCTCGCGGCCGTCGCGCTGCTCGGCGCGACGGTCGGGTGCGCGACGCGGAGCGACGTGCGAATCCTCCAGAACGACATCCGCGTCATGCGGATGGAGTCGCTGCAGGCCGACTCGACGCGGCGCGCGCAGATCGACGCCGTGATCGCCGCGCTGGGCCGCATGAACGACTCGCTCCGGCTGATGCACGCGCAGGTCGCGAAGTTCCAGGGCGACATGCGCGGCGAGATGTACTCGCTCGGCCAGCAGATCATCCAGGTGCAGGAGCTCACCGGGCAGAGCCAGCGCCGGCTCCAGGAGCTGCGCGGCTCGCTCGAGGAGCGCGCGCAGCAGATGCAGTCGCAGCCGCAGCTCCCCGCGCCGGCGCCGCAGGCCACGCCGTCCAACCCGCCTGCCGCGACGACGCCTAACGCGCCGGCCGGAGGTGCCACGACGCCGGCGGCAACGAGCGGCGGTGCGGCTCCGACGACGGCCGCGGCGCCGAGCGGGCCCGCCCCGCCGGGGCCGAATCAGCTCTTCCAGCTCGCCCTCGATCAGCTTCGCCGCGGAAGCGCGGTCGCGGCGCGCGCCGGTTTCCAGGACCTGCTGCGGCAGTATCCCACCTCGGACGTCGCACCCGAGGCGCAGTTCTACATCGCGCAGTCCTACGAGACCGAAGGCAGCGTCGCGCAGGCGGATTCGGCGTACGCGCTCGTCGTCTCGCGTTACCCGGGGTCGTCGCGTGCGCCATCGGCGCTCTACAAGCGCGCCCTCGCGCTGCAGACGCAGGGAAAGGTGCAGGCCGCGCGCGCCGCGCTCGACCAGGTGATCCGGCAGTACCCCCGCTCCGACGAGGCGGTTCTCGCTCGCGACCGTCTGCGCACACTGAAGTAGGAGGAGGGCGGTGGCGTCACGGGGGAACAGCTCGGAGATGCCGTTCCTCGACCACCTCGAGGAGCTTCGCTGGCGCATCCTGTGGTCGCTGCTCGGCCTCGCCATCGGGGTCGGCGTCGCCTTCGTGGTCGTCGTCAAGTTCGACGCGCTCACGCTGCTCGAGCGGCCGATCGCGCCACTCCTCGGGGGACGAAAGCTGGTCTACACGCACCCCGGGGACCCGTTCAGCATCGTGATGACCACCTCGCT
>DATAIN010000726.1:0-2015 GCA_036262635.1 Gemmatimonadaceae bacterium
ATGGGGGGTGGGGTGTGGCGACCCCGTTGGCAACCAGCCGAAAAAACGACGAGCGGGACGAGGGGCGGCAACCCCTGTCCCGCCCGAGGACGGACGCACCGCGCGGCGGTTCAGGCGCCGACGTTGGTCTTCGTCGGCGTCTCGATCTTCTCGCCGCGGCGCCGCTGGAAGGCGTCCATCACCCACGTCCCCGGAATGAGGAAGAGCGGGGTGAGGAAATGCCCGAGCAGCAGGTTGAGCCAGGTGAGCGCGATGTAGAAGCCGATCAGGCCGAGTCCGACCCAGATCGTGCCGAGCGGTCCGTGCGTTTCCAAGCGATGGTCCTCGGGAAGGGGTTCGACAGAGCGAATCATACAACGTGCGCCGCACGCGACGCCAGAGGCGCGTGCGGCAGGGACCGCGCCTAGATTTCGGGCATGCCGACGGTGGAGCTCCCGAACGCTCGCGCATCGCTCGACCCGCGCGCTGCCTCGCCCGTCGAGCGCGCGGCCGCGGAAGCCGCGCAGGTCGCGCACGCGCGCGGGGAGCGACTCCTGCTCGCCGTGTCCGGCGGACGCGACTCGATGGTTCTGCTCGACGCGATGGCGCGCGTCGCGCCGCAGCTGCTGACGGGAGTCGCGACCTTCGACCACGGGACCGGTGCCGCCGCCAGCGCGGCGGTCGCGCTCGTGCAATCCGAGTGCGAGCGCCTCGGGATCTCCGTTCGCATCGGCCGCGCCGAGCTCGCGCACGCGACCGAAGCGGAATGGCGCGCCGCGCGCTGGCGATTCCTGCGCGATACGGCGCAGAGCGTCGGCGCGCGGATCGCGACGGCGCACACGCGGGCCGACAACATCGAGACGATCCTCATGCGCGTCATGCGCGGTGCCGGCGCGCGCGGGCTCGCCGCGCTGTACGCGCCGGGCGACGTCGTGCGACCGCTGCTCGAGGTCGATCGGGCCGCGGTCGCGAGCTACGCCGCGGGCCGCGGCGTGCGCTGGATCGAGGATCCCTCCAACGCTTCGCCGCGCTTCTTCAGGAACCGGGTGCGCACCGTGCTCCTTCCCGCGCTGCTCGCGCAGCGTCCCGCGCTCGCCGACGAGCTGCTCGATCTCGCGCGCCGCGCGGCCACGCTGCGCCGCAGGGCGGGGGCGGTGGTCGACGAGATGTCGGTGCGGCGCAAGGGGAACGCCCTCGTCGTTGCCGCGGCCGACCTCGCCGACTATGATCCGGAATCGCTTCGCTTCCTCTGGGGAGAGATCGCCGCGCGCGCGGGCGTGGTGCTCGACGCGCGCGGAACAGCGGGGCTCGCCGGGTTTACGAAAAGTGCGGCGACCGGCGATCGCATGCAGCTCTCGGGCGCCGTCGAGGTGCTGCGGCGGCGCGACGCGATCGTCCTCCGGCCGCCGGATGGCGGCGAGGCGCCGCCCGCGGTCGCTCTCGGCGCGGCGGGGTCGACGGAATGGGGGAGCTGGCGCTTCCGAGCCGTCGATCCCGAGGCGGTGGGACGGGAAGGAGCGGGCGACGCATGGAGCGCGCGCTTCCCGAACGCGACGCAGCTCATCGTGCGCGAGTGGCGGCCCGGGGACCGGATGCAGGGCGCCGGCGACGCCGCGCCTCGCCGGGTGAAGCGGTTCCTGCGCGACGCCGGACTGGTCGGACCCGAACGGGCGGGCTGGCCGGTGGTGCTGGACGGGGAGATGATCGTGTGGATCCCGGGAGTGCGCCGCAGTGACGCGGCAACCGTCCGGTCCGGGAGGCCGGAAGCCGTGTACGTGTGTGAGCGCATCGAACAACGTGAAAGCTGATCCCCGCCTCGACGGGCGCGCGGTCAACCGCATCCTCTTCGACGAGAAGCGCATCGCGACGCGTGTCGCCGAGCTGGGGGCCGAGATCACTCGCGCTTATCCCGACGGGGACTTGCTCGTCCTTGGACTACTGAAGGGAAGCTTCATCTTCCTGAGTGACCTGGTGCGCCAGATCACGCGCCCTCTCCAGGTCGATTTCATGGTCGCGGCGAGCTATGGGGACGCGAC
>DATAIN010000727.1:0-5586 GCA_036262635.1 Gemmatimonadaceae bacterium
GAGCCCCACCATCGCGTGCGCCGCCAGGCCGACGCTCAGCCACCGCGTGGCCGTGTACCCGAACGCGAGGCGGATGTCGTTCATCCCCCCCTCGGATGACGACAGCTGGCTCACGTACAGCGACTCCGCGCCGATGAACTGCCGGTCCACCGTCGAGGTGGACCAGGTACGGTCGAGGAGCGACGAGAGCGAGAGCGCGAACGCGGCGCGCGATCCGATCGGGAGCGCCGCGACGACTACCGGGACCCGGTTGGCGACCGTGCGGACCGTTCCGCCGGCGACCGCGCTCGAGCGGAATTCCGGCTCGTACTGGAAGTGCACGCCCGCCGCCTGCCAGCCGAGCACTGCGGCCGGGTTGAGCGGCGTCGTCTCGTCGAACTCGGTGAAGGCGCCCGCGGTGGACGCGGCGCGCGCGCCGAGCTGACCGACGGGGTACCCGAAGCCCTGGACGCTCGCGACGCCCTGCGCCGCGAGAGGCGCGCTCGCCATGCAGAGCGATGCGGCGAGCAGCGGACGAATCATCGAGCGGGTCACGGGATGCCGGGCGCGTTGCGCGGAACGTAGGTGATCTGAAGACTGGGCCGGTCCGCGACCGGGCCTTCGAGCGAGGAGAACCAGAGCTCGGTGAGCTCCGTGCCTTCCGTCGGAAGCTGGAGGATGACCGAGTGCGGCACCTCCGTCGAATCGACGGTGAACCAGCGGCGAAGGATCGGCGCGACCTCGATCGCGCGGCGCGCGGTCGTGTCGGTCTTCAGCCGCACTTCCTGCAGGCCGCTGAGGATCCCGACGAGGTAGCCGTTGCTGTTGAAGGTGACCGGCTCGTGGAAGAGCACGCGCTTCGCGATGTCCGTCACCACCGTGCGCGAGGTGCCGAGCAGCACCTGCAGCCGCGCGGTGTCGCGCGCGTCCGCGGCCGGCACCGGAAGCTGCGTCAGGCGGAGCGTCGCGCGGACGATCTGCGTCGAGTCGAGCAGACGCTTGGGGACGTTGAACGCGAGATAGGTGCGCCGGCCGCGAATGCCTCCGACCGCGAACACGCCCGGCGGTGGCGTGGGCGTCCCCTTCACCACGAGCGTGTAGTCGGCGAGCATCGAGCGCGTCGTGAGATCCTCCTCGGGGGTGCGCGACGTCGGGAACCAGCTGTACGTGGTGTCGGCCGCCTTCGACGTATCAGCCGAGGCGGATGCGCGATAGCGAAGCCGCGGCGAGTGGATGCTCGTGTTCGATCCGAGCCTGACGGTCGTGTTGCCCCCCGACTCGAGCCTGATCCCCACGCGCAGCCGTCCGTTCGCGGCGACGCGCGCGGTGAGGATGGACGCGTCGAGCGGGATGCGCATCGTGTCCGCCACCTGCTCGGCGCGGAAGCGCGCACGCCCGAGCAGCCGATCGGGGCGATAGAGCGCGGCGACGGGCGCCACCGCGGTATCGCCGACTCCGGCCGTATCAACGTCATACGCCGCGATCGTGATCGAGTCTTTCGGCAGCAGCTCCGGCGCGACGGAATCGCCGATCACGACGAGCTCGGGGTGGAACACCGCCCGGATCGTGTCGGTGACCGCCTTGCCCGACGAGTCGTAGGTGAAGGTCTTCGGCAGGGTGTCGAATCGGATCACCGCGCGGAGATCGACGAGGCCGTCGGTCCGCGTCGCGAGCAGCAGGCGGCTCTCGCTCCCGATCTGCGGGCCGGCGAAGATCGTCGAGTCGACCACCACGCCCTGGATCGTCGTGTCGGCGATCCCGACCCCCTCGATCGGGCAGAGGCCCGGACAGGCGCGGCCACTTCCCAGCTTTTCGGTGCACGCGCTCGCCAGCATCGCGATCGCGAGAAGGACACAACCATTACGCAAGACTGACACTCTTGCCCTCGACGTCGAAGCAGTCAACGATCCCCATGATCACGGCGTCCACCGGGCGATCCTTCGTCACCGCCGTCAGGCGGGCGGAGCTCCCGGTTGCGTACAGCACGACTTCCCCCACTCCCGCGCCGACGCTGTCGATCGCGACGACGTACCCACCTTCCTTCTCCAGCGTCGTCGTGAGATTCTCGACGACGAGCAGCTTCAACGACTCGAGCGACGGATCCTTCCGCGTCGCGACCACCGTCCCGACGATGCGGCCGAGCTTCATACGCGTCCGAGGGAATCGGGGGTGAAGGCGTGCGGGAGCAGCTCGTCCAGCGTCCACCGCGCCTCGCGCCCGCCCGCGAAGCTGACGATGGGCAGCTCGGGTGCGAACTCGACCAGCACCTGCCGACATACCCCGCAGGGCGGTGTCGGCTCCGCCGCTTCGGTCACCAGCACCAGCAGGTCGAACTCGCGAACCCCCTGCACCACCGCGGACGTCACCGCGGTGCGCTCGGCGCAGATCGTCGAGCTGTAACCCGCATTCTCTACGTTGCAGCCCGGAAATACGCTGCCGTCCGCGCCCAACAGCGCGGCGCCCACCCGGAATCCCGAGTAGGGCGCATAAGCGCGGCGCATCGCCGCCTCGGCGGTCGCGCGAAGTCGATCCACCACCTCGCGCGCGGGCGGCTGCGTCATCCGCGGACGAGCGCGTGCTGGAACGACGTCCCGCGCCCCTGATAGGGGACGCCGAGCCACTCCGCCACGGTCGCACCGAGATCCGAGAAGGTCTCGCGCGTGCCAAGCGCCACGGGATGCACCTCCGCGCCGAGCACGAGCAGCGGCACGCACTCGCGCGCGTGGTCCGTGGACGGCGTCGTCGGATCGTTTCCGTGGTCGGCGGTGATGAACAGCAGGTCGTCCTCGCGGAGGGCGTCGAGCAGGGTCGGGAGGGCACGGTCCAGCTCGCGGAGTGCTCCATAGAACCCCGCGACGTCGTTTCTGTGCCCGTAAAGCTGGTCGAAATCTACCAGATTGGCGAAGCAAAGCCCAACCTGATCGCTCCGCAGCCACTCCAGAATGGCTGCGATCCCTTCGGCGTTGGAGGCCGTATGGCGGGCTCGCAGATGCCGCCCGGCGAAGAGGTCGTCGGTCTTCCCGACCCCGGCCCGTGGCACCCCGGCCGCGGCGAGGGTATCGAGGAGCGTCTCCTCGGGCGGCTCGATCGAGAAATCCCGCCGGTTGGCGGTCCGTGTGAAGGCGCCGGGCCTGCCGACGAAGGGGCGCGCGATCACCCGGGAGACGTCGTGCGGGGCGACGAGCATCGCCCGCGCCGCCCCACATGCCGCATACAGCTCCTCGAGCGGGACGATCTCCTCGTGCGCGGCCACCTGGAAGACCGAGTCCGCCGAGGTGTAGAGCACGAGGGCGCCGGTGCGCATGTGCTCTGCCCCGAACTGGTCCATGATCGCCGTCCCGCTGCCGACGACGTTGCCGATGACCTTGCGCCCCGCGCGCTTCTCGAACTCCGCGACGACCTCGCGCGGGAAGCCGTCGGGGTAGGTCGGAAAGGGACGCGCGAGATGAACGCCCGCGATCTCCCAGTGGCCGGTCGTGCTGTCCTTCCCCGCGCTCTGGGGGCACATCATCCCCCATGCGCCGCGCGGCGCGTCCACCGCCTTCACGCCGGCGAGCGGCTTGATGCGCCCGAGCCCCGCCGCCTCGAGGTTCGGCAGGTCGAGACCACCGACGGCGTGCGCGAGGTTGCCCAGCGTGTCGCTGTCGGCGTCGCCGTAACGGGCGGCGTCCGGCGCCGCGCCGATGCCCACGCCGTCGAGGACGACGATGAGCGCGCGCCGGATCACGCGGCCTCGCGGTAGAGGCGCGGCAGGCGCCCGCGCAGGCCGGTGAGGAGCTCGTACGGCGACAGCTCGCCGCGCTCGGCGACGTCCGCGACGGTGAGCGCATCGTCGCCGCCACCGCCGATGAGCGTCGCGACGTCGCCGGGGGCGCAGCGCGCGTCGCTCGCGTCGACCATCGTCATGTCCATCGTGACGAGCCCCGCGACCTTCGCGCGCGCGCCATTGAGCAACACCACGCCGCGATTCGAGAATGCGCGCCGATATCCGTCCGCGTAGCCGATGGCCAGCGTCGCGATGCGCCGCGGCTCGGCGGCGCGCCAGGTCGCGTCGTAGCTCACCGCGTCACCGGGGCGCAGCTCGCGTACTTCGACGACGCGCGCGCGGAGCTGCACCACCGGCTCGGGGACGACACGCGCTCCGTGGCCGCTCCCGACGCCGTAGAGGAAGATCCCGGGGCGCACGAGGTCGAGCGCCGAGGGTGCATCGAGATGCTCGACCGCCGCGCCGTTCTCCGCGTGCAGCAGCTTCGGTCGCACCGGGAGCGCGGCGATCGCGGAGGCGAAGCGCTCGCGCTGCTGCCTGACGCTGCCCGCGTCCACCGCGGTGTGGAAGTGCGTGCACGCTCCCTCGGGCGGTGACGCGGCGACGAGCGGCGCGACATCGCCCACGCGGTCCCAGCGGATGCCGGCGCGCGCCATCCCGGTATCGATGCCGAGGTGCCAGGCGCCGCCGCCAACCTCCCTCCAGCGCGTGATCGCCTCGGGATAGCCGAGCACCGGCGTTAGGCGCGCCTCGCGCGTCGCGGAGAAGTCCGCGGGCAGGAGTGGAGTGAAGACGACGATCGGACGCTCGACACCCGCGTCGCGCAGCGTGCGCCCTTCGCCGACCGTCGCGACGCCGTAGCCCCACGGCGCAAGCGACTCGAGCGCGCGGACCGCTGCGTTCGCACCGAGCCCGTACGCGTCCGCCTTCACCATCGGGAGCAGCCGAGCACCGGAATGACGCGCGATCGCGGCCCCATTTCGACGTAACGCGCCAAGGTCGATCTCGACCCAGGCGCGGCTCGTGTCACTCGGTTGCTCTGTCATTCGGCGAGCGCTTAGTATACGGACGTGACTATGGGCAGGCAAGACGACTCCTCCCTCGACGATACGCTCGCGCTGATGCGCGACCTGCGCGCGCGCTGCGACTGGGACGCGGCGCAGACCCACGACTCGCTGCGACCCTATCTCGTCGAGGAAGCACACGAGCTCGACGACGCGCTCCGCGCCGGTGACGATCGTGCGATGCGCGAGGAGCTCGGCGACGTGCTGCTGCAGGTGCTCTTCCACGCCGTGATCGCGGAGGAGCGCAGCGCCTTCTCGATGCGCGACGTCGGCGACACGCTGATCGCGAAGATGCGCGCGCGACATCCGCATCTCTACGGCGACGGCGAGAAGGTCGGCTGGGAGAAGATGAAGGCGAAGGTGCGGCACTCCATCGCCGATGGATTGCCGGTCGATCTCCCGGCGCTGCATCGCGCGCACCGGCTGCAGGACCGCGCGGCCGGCGTCGGCTTCGACTGGCCCGATGTCGCCGGCCCGGCAGCGAAAGTGGAAGAGGAGCTCGTCGAGGTGCGCAACGAGCTCGCCTCACCCGCGAACGAGAGCGCGGCCGACGCATCGCACCGCACCCAGCGGCTCGAAGCGGAGCTCGGCGACCTGCTCTTCGCCGTCGTCAATCTCTGCCGCAAGGCGGGCGTTCACGCGTCGCTCGCGCTCGACAAGGCGAACATGAAGTTCGTCCGCCGCTTCGAGGCGATCGAGGCGCTCGCGGTCGAACGTGGGATCGACGTGAAGACCGCGGGGCTGGAGGTGCTGGACGGGCTGTGGGAGGAGGTGAAG
>DATAIN010000728.1:0-8687 GCA_036262635.1 Gemmatimonadaceae bacterium
CTGGGGGGGACAGTCGACCATCCCGCCGATCTCGTGGTACACACCGCTCCGCGAGACGAAGACTTCGACGTCCTTGTCGACCCAACCGGTATCCGAGGACGCCGCGCTTCCGCCATCGCCGCGGATCCCCCCGTAGATCCAGCCGAGCGCGCCGTTGGCCTGGTACTGGAAGCCGATCCCGACGGCGAGCTGATGGTAGTAGGGGTCGCCTAACGGTCCCCAGCTCCCCTCCGCCCCGTATGGCGGCTTGTGATCGGGCCAGCACTCGGCGACCTTCGGGTTCGGCGTCAGGTTCACCGTTCCGGTGACGTTGACGATGAACGCCGTATAGGCGGGGATGACCATCCCCGTCCCCGTCCACGGGACCGCGCCCGAGCCGAGGTTCGTCTTCGGAATCTCGATGTTCACGGGCCCGAGCATTCCGCCGCCGCCGGGACCGCCGTCGTCTCCCTCGAGGGAGAAGCTGGGCGCGGCGGGCGCAGGCCCGCGCAGGGGGTTCGTCACCGCATCGGGGCCGCAGGCGACGGCGAGAAGAGCGGCCGTCGCGAGCCATGCGGCGGCGCGGCCGGTGTGCTGGAGGGGTGGCATCGGGGGGGGATGCACTCGGTTGTGGAGGGGCGGCCGGCAGGAGCGCCGGTCCCATCGCGCGCCCCGTTCGTGGCGCGCATCGCGGGGAGGAGGTTGAGCCGCTCGCACACGTTACGCTTTTCCGCGTGCCCCGCAAGAGCCGATCGTCGGGCAAGATGCCCGAATCGTGGTGGACAATTCGTCCCCTCGCGCCTAACGCAGCCGGGCGTGACGAACGAGCAACGCCAGGCCGTTAGGCCTGGCGCTCGCGTGCGACCGGGGCGTCGCTGATCAGGGCGACGTGCGCATCTGCGCCGCCACTCCCGTCGGCCCGGTCGCGCCCTGGCTGAACCCGCCGGTGCCCGGCGTCCCGATCTGATACGTCACGCCGCTGCCGACGGCGATGGTGCTCGTCGCGTCGGAGAAGATGCCGATCGACGGACCACCCGTGCCTCCGCCGCCGTGGCCGCCGCGGCCACCGTCGCCGCAGCGCCCACCATGACCGCCGAAGCCGCCGGTGCCGCAGGGGTTCCCGCCCGCGCCGCCGCCACCACCTCCACCTCCGCCGCTCCCCTGCGTGCCTGCCGCGCCACTGCTTCCATCCGGGGGAGGTAGCCCGCCGCGGTGAGCGTGCCTAACGGCGCGCCGACGCCGCCGTTGCTGCCCGGTTCCCCGGCGCCGCCGTTCCCACCCGCGCCGCCGCTTCCGGCGGGGATCGCCGAACCGGCGAAACGTCCCGCCGGCGCCGCGCGTCCCCGGACTCGGTCCCTGCCCCGGCTGTCCGGGCGAGCCGGGGGTTCCGTCCTCCGCGCCATCGCCGCCGTCGCCGCCCGCGTAGGCGGTCACGGTCGAGGGGCCGCCGACTCCGCCCACACCGCCCGTCCCCCCGAAGTTGGTCGTGCCGCAGAAAGAACGAATGGAACGCTGCATGCACGTCGGGAAGCTGGGAACGATGCGCCGGCGCAGGCGCGCACCGGGCGGCAACGATCGTAGCCGGTTCAACCGCTGTCAAAGGCGCTTACCCAATCCTTACGCGCCGAAGGGCGTGAGGCTCCGAGACCGATGAAGAATCCCGAGCAGGCAGACCCGCTCCAACCGATCCTCGACGACGCGCAGCAGGAGCTCTCGCGCCGTCTCCACGAAGCCTGCGAGGCGGAGGCGAGCGGGCTCGCGAACAAGACCAGCGAGGAGATCCGCGAGATGGAGGATTCCCTCCTCGCCGCGGCGGTCGCCGCGGGCCAGACCATCGCGCTGCGGCGGTACATGCAGGAGCGCGACGAGGGTGCGACCGGCGAGAGCAGCGACCGCGAGGTACCGCAGACGGTCGCCCGTGAGGACGTATCGGCAGCGCTTCCCGAGGCGACGCTCGAGGCGCTCCCGGAGTACGCGCGCGTGGTGCGCGAGTTCAGGGACAGCCAGGGCCAGATGTGGCGCGCCTGGCCGGTGATCCCCGGCCTCTCACGTACCGGCCGGCCGAAGCACTACCTCGGCGACTTCCAGCGCGGGTGGATCTGCTTCGAGTCGCTCGACAGTCCGGCGCGCCGGAGACTTCCCTGCGCGCCGGCGCGCCTCGCCGAGACGAAGGAGGAGGAGCTGGAGCGATTGCTCGGCGAAGCGATCACCGCGCCGGAGCGGCGGAGAGTGCAGAAGCCGCACTGAGGCGAGGCTCGGCGCTCGGCGATCTGGCTCGGCGGGAAACACGAAGGCACGCAGGGGGCACGAAGGCTTCTGTCCTTCGTGCCCCCTTCGTGCCTTCGTGTTAAACACACAGCCACAGCTCACGACGCCTTTCGATCGTTATCTTCGGCTGGTCGCCTCCCGCCGTACTCCCACCCGCCGCTTCGCATGCTTCTCCGCCGAACGCCAGCAGCTCTCGTTCTCCTCGCGCTCTCCGCCTGCGCCCATCGCGTCGCGCCTGACGCTCCGGCGCCGGAGCTTTCTCGCCTCGCCGCCCGCGCGGCGACCGTCACCATCGTTCGCGACGACTGGGGGATCGCGCACGTGCGCGGGAAGACCGACGCGGACGCGGTGTTCGGGATGGTGTATGCGCAGGCCGAGGACGACTTCAATCGCGTCGAGACGAACTTCATCAACGCGATGGGGCGGCTCGCCGAGACGGATGGAGAGCGCGCGGTCTATCAGGACCTGCGGATGAAGCTCTTCATCGACCCCGACTCGCTGCGCGCGATGTACGCGTCGAGCGAGCCCTGGCTCCGGGCGCTGATGGACGCATGGGCCGACGGATTGAACTACTACCTCGCGACTCATCCCGAGGTGAAGCCGCGCGTCATCACGCATTTCGAGCCGTGGATGGCGCTCTCGTTCAGCGAGGGAAGCATCGGCGGTGACATCGAAAGCATCGACATCCGCGAGCTCGGCGCCTTCTATGGGAGCCGCGTCATCGGCATGATGCGATCGGACCGCCGGTCCACGGTCGATGTCGCCGGCATCGAGAGCCCCGATCCGACGCATTACGTCGAGCCCACGGGTTCGAACGGCTTCGCGATCGCGCCGTCGAACAGCGCGACGCATCATGCGCTGCTCCTCATCAACCCGCACACCTCCTTCTTCTTCCGCTCCGAGCTGCAGGTCACGAGCGACGAAGGGCTGCGCGCGTACGGCGCGGCGACGTGGGGACAGTTCTTCATCTACCAGGGGTTCAACGACCGCCTCGGCTGGATGCACACGTCGAGCGGGGTGGACGTGATCGACGAGTTCGCGGAGACGATCGTCGATCGCGGGGGCCGGCTGTTCTATCGCTACGGCAGCGAGGAGCGCCCCGTCGTCGTGGACACCATCGCCGTGCCCTATCGCGCGGGCGACGCGATGGCGACGAAGCGCTTCACGGTCTATCGCACGCATCATGGGCCGATCGTCCGCGAGGAGAAGGGGAAGTGGATCAGCGTCGCGCTGATGAACCGGCCGGTGGAGGCGTTGAGCCAGTCGTACCTGCGGACGAAGGCGCGCGACTACGCGTCGTACCGCGGGATCGCCGACCGCTACAAGGCCAACTCGTCGAACAACACGATCTTCGCGAGCGCGGACGGCGACATCGCGTATCTCCATCCGCAGTTCATCCCGCGCCGCGACGACCGCTTCGACTACGCGAAGCCGGTGGACGGGAGCGATCCGGCCACCGACTGGCGCGGGCTGACACCGATCGACTCGGCGCCGGAGGTACAGAGCCCGCCTAACGGCTGGATCTTCAACACCAACGACTGGCCGTACTCGGCGGCGGGGCCGTACAGCCCGAAGCGCGAGCGCTTCCCGCGCTACATGGACACGGCGGGCGAGAATCCGCGCGGCATCCACGCGCAGCTGGTGCTCGACGGGAAGCGCGACTTCACCCTCGCCTCGCTGATCGGCGCCGCGTTCGATCCGTACCTCACCGCGTTCGCGAAGCTCGTCCCGACGCTCGTCGCCGCCTACGACTCGACGCCGGCGTCCGACCCGCTGAAGGCGCGGCTCGCCGAGCAGGTGACCGCGCTGCGCGGGTGGGACTACCGGTGGTCGGTAAGCTCGGTGCCGACCTCGCTCGCGGTCTTCTGGGGGGAGAACCTCTGGCGCGTGGCGCGGGCGAACGCCAACGACGAGGGGATGAGCGTCTACGACTACATGGCGGCGCGGACGACGCGGCAGCAGAAGCTCGAGGCGCTCGCCGATGCGTCCGACCGCCTGACGCGCGACTTCGGGAGCTGGCGCACGCCGTGGGGCGAGATCAACCGCTTCCAGCGCCTCACCGGCGACATCGACCATCAGTTCAGCGACGCGGGTCCGAGCATCCCGGTTGGCTTCACCTCGTCGCAGTGGGGATCGCTCGCGTCGTTCGGCGCGCGGCGCTACCCGGCGACGAAGCGCTACTACGGGACGAGCGGGAACAGCTTCGTGGCCGTCGTCGAGTTCGGGGACAGCGTGCGTGCACGCGCGGTCACCGCCGGCGGCGAGAGCGGCCATCCCGACTCGCCGCACTTCAACGATCAGGCGGAGCGATACGCGACGGGGAGCCTGCGCGAGGTGTACTTCTATCCGTCGCAGCTCGCGGGGCACACGGAGCGGACGTACCACCCGGGCGAGCGGCAGACGCTCAGTCGGGCGGGTACCAGGTGAAGGTCGTAGATCCGTGGGCCGAGAGCACGTCGCCGCCGACGACGTACTCGACGGTCACGCGGTACTTCGTGCCGAGCGTGAGCGAGGCCGGGCCCGCGTAGACGTTCGCCCGGCGCGGTGCCGTGCCGTAAGGCACCACCGGTCCGAAGGGCTCGTTCATCGGGACGTCGAATGCCCACACCGGCGGTTCGCCGCCGGGCGGCGCCGGCTCGCGCGTGACGACGAGCGCCGTCATCCCGCAGTTCGGCGTCCACGCGAACGCCGGCTTCCCGGAGACCGTCGTCATCGTCACGGGGACGCTGCCGGTACAGGGAGGAGGATAAGCGAAGCTCGTCGCGGTGGAATCCTTACAGGCGGCGAGGGCGACGAGGAAGGCGAGGGGGAGTCGTCGATGCATTCTGAGTGCGGTGCGGCTGAGCTGAACGGCCACGGCCATGAGTCTTGCGTCAGGGGCAGAAGTCAAACGTCATGCGTCAGGGAGTACGGCGGGGTAACTGCGGTCAACCGCAGTCAACGCCGTTCACCCTGAGTCATGACTCATCACTTCTGCTCCTGACGCAAGCCTCATGGCAGTGGTAGTCACGCCTCCAAACCCGCCGCGAGCCACCGCCGTCACACCCCCGCCTTCCCCCCGCTCTCCGCCCAGAGAGCGCGCTCGATCATCACCGCCGTCCACCCCTCGCCGAGCGAGGCCGCTTTCTCCCGCAGCGCCTCCGCATAGCGCGCGTAGTAGCCGAGCGTGAAGGTCACCTTGCCTAACGTCGGGACCTGCGCGGCGACGAGCTCGTCGAAGAACGGGTAGACCTCGGGCGCGGTCGCGGCGGCGACGGCGGAGGCGGTGGCCGGACCGACGCCGGCGAGCTCGGCGAGCTCGGTGATCGGCTCGGTGGGATGAGGGATCTTCGCGAGCGCGGCCTTGCTCGTCGTGACGACGAGGGTCGGGTCGTTTCCCTTCACGAGCGCGAGATTGCGCGCCCGCCAGACGCCGCGCGCCATCTTCCACTGGGTGAGCTTGGTGAGCTCCTCGAGCGTGACGTGCGGCTGCTTTCGCGCCGCGATGTTCTTCGGCAGTGTCTCGCGGTACCAGCGATCGAGCTCGGCGAGCGCCGCCACCTTCTGCCCGGCGACCACCGTCTCGTAGCGGTCGAGCGCCGACTGCCAGCGCTTCGGGCCGCGCGAAGGCCAGAGCTCCTCGCTCATCGCGCCCCTGCCGTCGCCGGAGCGACCTCGAAGGGCCAGCGGCTCGTCCGCCACGACCAGAGCGTGAAGGCGAGACATCCCGCGACGAGCACGGCGACGCCGAAGAGGATCACCTCCAGCTGGGTCGTCGCGAAGACGAAGATCCAGCCGAGCAGGGCGACGAGCGCGGGGAGTGGGTAGAGCCACATGCGGTACGGTCGCTCCATGTCGGGGGCGTGACGGCGGAGGAGGATGAGACCGACGACCTGTCCCATGAACTGCACGAGGATGCGCGTCACGATCATCGCGTCGATCACGGTGCCGAGCGAGAAGAAGCCGGCGACGATCGAGATCGCGCCAAGCACGAGCAGCGAAAGGTATGGAAAGCCGTGCTTCGGGTGCAGCCGACCGAAGGCACGGAAGAAGTAGCCGCTCTCCGCCGCGGCGTATGGGATGCGCGAGTAGCCGAGCAGGAGCGCGAACACCGAGCCGAACGCCGTCCAGAGCACGAGGAGGGTGAAGATCGTCGCCACCTTCGTCCCGTAGATCTTCTCCATGAACACGGAGACGATGAAGTTCGCCTCCTCGTGCGCGCCGGCGGGGACGAACTCGCGCCAGGGGACCACGCCGATGATCGAGAGGTTGATCATGATGTAGATCGCCGCGACCGACGCGGTGCTGATGAGGATCGAGCGTGGGATGACGCGTCCGGGATCGCGCACCTCGTCGCCGATGTAGCAGACGTCGTAGTAGCCGAGGTAGTCGTAGATCCCGATGCGCGTCGCGGCGCCGAGCCCGACGAAGAAGCCGAGGGAGAAGTCGAAGGCGCCCGGCGGGAAGTCGAAGGCGAGCCGCGGGTCGAAGTGCATCGCGCCGGTGACGATCACCGCGAGCACCGTGATCAGCGTCCCCACCCAGAGGGTGACCGTGATCTTCGCGATGGAGTGGATGCGCCGGTAGAGCAGGACGACGTTGACGACTCCCACCGCGATGACGAGCGCGACGACACCCGCCGGCGTCAGCCCTTTCCAGATGAAGCTCGCGTACTGCGCGAAGCCGATGTATCCGGACGCGATCTCGAGCGGGCCGCTGAGCACGAACTGCCAGACGAACAGGAACGCCATCAGCCGCCCGAAGCGCGCCGGCCCGAACGCCTCGCGCAGGTAGTGGAACGACCCGCCGGAGCCGGGCATCGCCGCACCGAGCTCGCTCCACACCATCCCGTCGCAGATCACGATCACCAGCGCGACGAGCCAGCCGAGCATCGCCTGCGGCCCGCCTAACGCGGACATGAGGAGCGGGATCGTGATGAACGGTCCCGAGCCCATCATGTTCGTCATGTTGAGCGCCGTCGCCGGGAGAAGGCTGAAGCGGCGGACGAGACGCGGCTCGGCGGGTGCGGTCATCTCAGTTGAAGCGCGTCGTCCGCCACAACGCCACGCCGCACGCCGCGAGGACGCCGAGCGTCGCGAGCACGAGCGCAACCGCCCATCCGCCGTGCACCGCGATGCTCGGGCGCTGGGCGATCGCCGCGAAGCCGACGAGGATCGCGGTCGCGACGAGGACCACGATCCAGTCCAGCGCGGTGCGCCGCGGGACGATCGCCGGCGCCTCGTGTCCGGCGCCGCGGGCGCGCGTGTACCGCGGATCGATGCGATAGCGCTCGCCCTCGCGCGCGGCAGCCTCCCGCCAGCGCCGGTGCTCGCGCTCGCCCGCCGAGGAGAAGGCGATCACCGCGGTGCCGAGCGCCATGATCAGCGAGCCGGCGACGACCTTCGCGAGCACGCCGCCCGGCGCGTCGCGCAGCTCGCCGAAGACGAGGATGCCCCAGAGCAGACCCCAGAGCTGGTTGCTGTTCGAGAGCGGGATGCCGCGCGTGATCCCCACGTACTTCACCGCGTACTGCTGGAACAGGTCGCCGATCACCCAGACGACGCCGCCTGCCATCAGCCAGAAGAGGAGGTGGCGCGCGCCGGAGAGCTGCGCCCAGAGCGGCCCCGCGCCCCCGCTGTAGACCAGCGCGAGCGCGCCCATCATGCCGAGCTCCCCGACGGTGAAGAAGGTGATGAAGGAGAGCGGGTTCATCCCGGTGAGGTACGCCTTGCGGTAGGGGATGTACATCGTCCCCCAGAGCGCGCCCGCGGCGAGCGCCGCGGCGATCCCGCGGGCCGCCGGGCCCCCGGTCGCGTGCGACGACGACGCCAGCGTCAGCACCACCGCGCCCGCGAACATCAGCAGCGCCCCGCCGATCACCCCCGCCCAGCGGCGGGCGCCCGCATCGCGCAGCTCGGAGAAGAAGACGACGCCCCAGAGGATGCCGAGCAGGCTGTTGCTGTTCCAGAGCGGGAAGGCGACGCTGAGCCCGACGTCGCGCACCGCGAAGATCGTCAGCGTGTTCGCGACCGCCCACATGCATCCCGCGAGCACGGCCCAGATGATGAGGTGTGGCGCCTGGCGCAGGTCGGCCGCGACGTAGGAGGTGCCGTGGATCAGCGTCGGCAGCGTCCAGCGCGCGAGGAAGACGCCGATCACCATCACCAGCGAGATCACCACCGGCGAGATCCCCGCGGTCACCAGCTTCGTCGGCGCCTCCGCGGCGCCGAGCCACGCGCCCGCGGTGAGCCCGCAGACGATGCCTAACGTCTGGAGGACGCGGACCCTGCGCGCATCGAGGGGCGCGGGCTCCGCGGCATGCGTCGCCAGCGCATCGGCGATCGCGCTCACTGGATCCACCGCAGCACGAGCAGCCCGCCGACGAGCACCACGACGGGCACCCAGAACTGCACGTCGCGGAGCACGAGACCGAGCACACCGCGCGGGGCGTCGTCGTTGGT
>DATAIN010000729.1:0-2626 GCA_036262635.1 Gemmatimonadaceae bacterium
AAGCCCCAAGCCGGTGCCGAGCAATAGTTGCCGAGCCTCCGCCGCTCGAATCCGCGGTTGCCAAAAGGCAACAACTCGGCGTGCCGGTACAGGCTACGGTTCCCCGTCTCACCTGCCGATACTCGCTCTAGACGCGCCCCGCGTCGTCGCTGATATTTCCCCGGCGCCAGAACCCGTACCTCTCACCCGTCGAGACAGGGCAGAGCAGCAGTGTCAGAGCTCGCATTTCGTGATGGCATCATGGATCGGATCCGGCTGCGTGAGCCGCGATTCCACGAGCACGCGTATCTCTTCGTGCTCGGCGCGCTCGAGCATTGCCAGGCGCGGCTCCAGGAGCGTCGTCACATCTCCGGCCGGGAGCTGGCCGAGGGATGTCGCGAGCTCGCGCTCGACCGCTACGGGGTGATGGCGCGCCTCGTGCTGGAGCACTGGGGCGTCCGCTGCACCGCCGACATCGGCGACATCGTCTTCACCCTCGTGGACACCGGCCTTCTGCTCAGTCAGCCGAACGACACGCGGGACGACTTCGCCGAGGTGTTCGACTTCGAGAACGCGTTCGAGCGCGAATATCCCTGGTCGCACGTCCAGCGCGCCTGAGCACGGACCCCCGCGCGACGTCGCGCGAGCGGTGAGGAGAAGACGAGAGGACGGGGAGGACGGATGGACGCGACGCTTCACCTGCCCGAATGCAAGAAGTGTGGGACGGGGACGCTGCTCCCGCTGAGCGACTACGGGCGCGACGGCGCACCGATCACCTACAAGGCCTGGGTGTGCAGCAATCCGGAATGCGGCTTCAACGTACGCATCGACAACGGCGAGATCGGCTTCGGGCGCGCCATCGGCCCCTCGCACAAGTAGCCGCCCCGCATGGGCGCGCCTAACGCGCCGGGGATGACCGTCCCCACCCGCCTCCCCGCGGTCGGCGGCACCTTCTATCCGACCCTCCCCGGGCGACTCCGCGCCGACCTCCGCGCCTACCTCGCCCGTGCCCGCGATCCACGCCCGGCGCTCGGCGTCCTCGCCCCGCACCCGGCGATGATCTATGGCGGCCCCGTCGCCGGCGCCGTCTTCGGGTCGGTGCTCGTCCCCGAGACGGTCGTCATCCTCGCCCCGAACCACACCGGGCGCTCGACGTCGCTCGAGGGCGGAAGCATCCTCCTCTCGCGCGCCTACCGCACGCCGTTAGGCGACGTCCCGCCGGACACGGAGCTCGGCGCCGCCCTCGTCGAGCGCGCCGCGCCGCTCCTCGTCGAGGACATGGTCGCCCACTCGCAGGAGCACGGGATCGAGGTGCTGCTCCCCTTCCTGCAGATGCGCAACCGCCGGCTGCGGATCGTCCCCATCGTCGTCGGCTGGTCGGACTGGGGACGCAGCCGCAACTTCGCCGCCGCGCTCGTCGATGCGGTCGGCGACCGCGACGTTCTCGTCGTCGCGAGCAGCGACCTGACGCACTACGAGAGCGTCCCCGACGCCGAGGCGAAGGATGCGGTCGCGCTCGAGGCGATCCTCGCCCTCGACGGCGAGGCGCTCGTCCGCGCCGTGGCGATCGAGAGCATCTCGATGTGCGGCGTCGCCGCCACCGCGACCGCGTGCGAGTACGCCCGGCTGCGCGGCGCGACGACCGGTGAGCTGATCAGCTACAGCCACTCCGGCGTCGTCAACGGCGATCACGAGCGCGTTGTGGCGTATGCGGGCGCCCTGCTCGGGGTGAAGTGAGGCACGACGGCGTCGTGGGGCGCGATGGCCTCGTCCGCGTCACCGGCGCGGCGGAGAGCGCCACCCTCGACGCCGCCGCGATCGCGGCCGGCACCCCGGCGCGCGAGCTGATGCGCCGCGCGGGGGCCGCGGCGGCGAAGCGCATCGCCTTCCACTTCGGCGCCCTCGCCCGCAACGGCGTCGCCGTCTACGCCGGGAGCGGCAACAACGGCGGCGACGCCTGGATCGTCGCCCGCGAGCTCACGCGTCGGGGCTTCACCGTCCGCGTCCGCGAGACCGACCGGCCGTTAGGCAGCGACGCCGCCGCGGCGCGCGAGGAGGCGAAGCGCGACGTGCGCGGCGACGAGCCGCGCGGCGACGAGGCGATCGTCGTCGACGGGCTGCTCGGCACCGGCAGCCGCGGCGCCCCGCGCAACGCGGTCGCCGCGGCGATCGCCGACATCGAGCATGCCCGCTCGCGCGGGGCCCGCGTCGTCTCGCTCGACGTCCCCAGCGGTCTCGACGCGACCACGGGCAGCGCCGAGGGCTCGGTCGTCGCCGACCTCACGCTCTGCTTCGCGACGGTGAAGCGCGGCGTCCTCGTCGCCCGCGACTGCACGGGCGCGATCGAGGTGCTCGACATCGGGGTCCAGGTCCCGCGCAGCTCGGCGCTGCCGCGGCTCGTCGACGGGCGCTTCGTCCGCGAGACCGTCCCCGCGCTCAGCGCGGTCGCGCACAAGGGAATCCGCCGGAAGTTCGTCGTCGTCGGCGGGCAGCGCGGGATGGCCGGCGCGGTCATCCTCGCCGGCCGCGGCGGCTTCCGCGCGGGGATCGGGATGATCCGCGCGTGCGTGCAGCGCGACAGCATTCCGCCCATCCAGGCGGCGCTCGCCGAGGCGAGCGCCTTCGACTGGCCCGCGGATGAAGGCGC
>DATAIN010000730.1:0-4387 GCA_036262635.1 Gemmatimonadaceae bacterium
GACGGTGCCGCGGAGGAGTTGGCGGCGCGCGGGGCCATCCATCTGACGGGCCGGCTCGGGAAGCCAGACCCGGACGCGCGCTCCGGGCTGCACCGCGGCGGGGAACTGCGCGAGGGCGGCGCGGGGGGCGCCGAGCAGGAGGAAGACCACGATGAGGAGGCGCATGCGATGGCGGGGCTCGGCGTGGGTTGCGAAGGACACCCTCTCAAGGGTACGCGCCGCCCGCCATCCCGCCAGTCGCCGCCCACTCAGGGTCCGAGCAGCGAGGCGAGCAACGACTGGCGAAAGCTCCGGGTCACCGGGTCGTACACCCCGAACCCGGCCGCGAACTCCCAGTAGCTCCAGCTCATTCCGCGCGCCTCCATCGCCGAGCGCATCGTTCGGTTGAAGTTGGTGCGCGACGCGGAGTCAGCCTTGCTGTACGCGCCGAACTCGCCGACGTAGATCGGATAGTGGTGCGCGGCGGACCAGTCGCGCGCTACGTCGAGCGGCGCGGTCATCTGCGCTACCTGCGCGGCGCTGCAGCAGGTGACGCCGATCGGGAGCACGGGGTTGACCCACTCCGCGCCCTGGTGCGTGAAGGTGAACGGATCGTAGTCGTGGATCGTCACGATGACGTTCGAGTCGTTGGGCACCCTGAGGAGCGCGAGGGCGCTCGCGCTGTTCCAGCTCGTCGGGCCGAGGATGACGACGCGCGACGGGTTCGACCTGCGGACGACCCCGAGCGCGCGCGCGGCGAGCAGGTTCCAGGCGCCGCCCTGCAGGCGGCCGTGCGGCTCGTTGTACAGCTCGAGGACGAGCCGTGCGTCGCGCCCCGCGAAGCGCCGCGCGATCTGGTCCCACAGCATCACGAAGCGCACGTCCACCGCCGCGGCGGCGACCGCGCGCTCCCCCGCGTCGGGCTGGTCGCCGTCGAGCTGGCGGTAATGGTGCATGTTCAGCACGACGACGATCCCCTTCGCGAGCAGCTTGTCGACGATCGACTCCACGCGGGCCATGAACGCGGGATCGATCGCGTAGGGCGCATCGGTGGCCGCGTGGTTGCTCCAGCGCACCGGCAGCCGGACCGAGGTGAAGCCGGCCGCCACCGCCTTGTCGATGAAGTCGTCGCTGACGGTGAGCCCCCACGCGCCTTCCGTCGGCGCCTCGAGCATGTTGCCGAAGTTCACCCCGCGCCCCAGCGCGGTCGCGGTCGAGCGGGCGCTCGCCGACGCCCCCGGAGGCGCATCGCTGGCGAGCGGCGGATACGCCCCGATGTCGGGGATGGATGACCGCACCGGCGCCGAACCGCCGCCGGCGCAGGCGGCGATGAGCGCGAGCGTCACGAGCCGGAGCGCGCGGCGCGGTCGTGCGGTGGTGTCAGGGAAGCTCGTCGGAATTCGCATGGTGTCGGTCTCCAGCGACCTCGAATGAATGGACGTCGGCCGGACGGTTACCGCGGCCGCTTCATCCCCGTGGTTCCCATTCGCGTCATCAGCTGCTGATAGGTCACCAGCCGGATCTTCCCCGTCCGCACGAGCTCCGAGAGCTCCGGCGACAGCATCGTCTCCAGCTCCGCCTTCCGGTGCTCGACCACTCCCGCCCCCGCGGCGTTCTGCTGCGGAGCGTTCATGTCGTAGATCACCTCCATCTCCGGCGTCCGCTCGGCGACGTGCACCTCGATCAGGTTCACCGTGTCGCGCTTCGCCCGCGCCAGATGCGCGAGCAGTGAGCGCTTCTTCGCCGCGACCGGCTCGCCCCAGAGCGTGAAGTAGTCCTCGCCGAAGTAGGTCGAGATCCCGAGCCCGTACTTCCGCGCCACGCGCTCCGTCACCTCTGCGAGCTGCGGGGTCGCGAGCGCGGTTCCCATGTGCGGATCGACGTAGCTGATCTTCAGCCCCGACGCGAGCGCGCGCTCCACCTGCGCGCTCAGCTCGCGCTCCACCTCGCCGAGGTCGTAGTGGCTCGCGAGGAATGCCTGCCGCGAGCTGTGGAAGTAGCCGACGCTGTCCACGAGCGATGGGACGCCGCCCTTGCCGAGCACCGGCCCCCAGCGGTAGTTGCGCCACTCCGAGTTGAGCGCGAGATGCACGCCGACGGCGATCTGCGGGTTCTTCTTCAGGATCTCGACCGCCTCCTGGTACCAGGGGCAGGCGAAGAGCACCGAGACCGAGAAGGGCATCTTCGTCGCCGCGACATCCTCGATGGCCATGTTCACCGAGTGGTTCATCCCCACGTCGTCGAGTCGGAGGAGGACCTCGGGGGCGCTGGCCGGCGCAATCTGTGCGGCGCCCGTGCGCGGGGCGCTGGCGCACGCAGCGAGGATGGAAAGAGCCGCGCACGCCGCGACCGAGCGATGCAAGAGCTTCATCGGGGGACCGTTAGTCCAGAGGGTTCTCCCATTATGGCGTACGGTGCGCCGCGGCGGAATCCGCGACCCGGGCAAGCGAGTCGGTCTGCCGTTTCCGCCTCGCCGCGATGAGCGAGTCCGCCTTGCGCTGTACGCGCGCCATGATCCGCATCGCTTCCGCGTACTCGGCGCGCTCCCGTTCGCGCTGCTTCCGCGACGGGCCTCCGAAGGGAAGTGGAACGCTGGCGCCGCCGCCTGACTGAATCGGCGGAAGTCCCGAGCCGGTCCCGCGGGCCGCCGCGACCGCGAGCGCCGCGGCCCGTGCTTTCGCGTCGATCTCGCTCTGCGTGAGCGGGGGCACCTCGATCCGTCCCGACGCCAGCCCAGCGGCGAGGTCGGCACGATACGCCTGCAGCGACGAGTCGGACACCGCCGCGGTCGAGCGGCGGGCGATTCCGGCGGTCAGGGCGTCGATCGGTGCGCCGGCTGCGGCGGTGGTGCGACTCGACTTCCCTGTCGTGACGCGAGCCGCCGCGGTGTCAGGCGGCTCGGTCGGACCGGTGACAGTGGGCGCGTGGTTACTCTCCTCGCTCGAGGATACCCGCGGAATGGCCGCCGGCCCGGCCAGCATTCGGCGGACGGACCCGCGCGGCATGTCGGCGGGGGGGCGTGCGACGACATAGACCAGTCGCTCCGCGACGCGGTCCCGCTCGGGCGCATCCTCCCGCGCATTCCTGAACCGCGGTCGAGCCGCGCTGAGCGCGAACAGCGCAGTGGCAATGGCGAGCGCCGTCGCCACCGCGGCGCTCGCGATGCGCTCGACGCGTGAGGCGTTGCTGAGGCGACGGAGGTCGGTATGCACGACGTCGACCGAACCTGTACTTCCGAGCCGGCGTCACCGCGCCGCCGCCGCCGCCCCTACGGCGCTCTCGTCAGCGTCACCTGGATGCGCGTCGTGCCGAACGTCCGGTCGCCGACGAGCGTCGCCCCATGGATCGTGAAGGGCGTGTCGCGAAGGAAAGTGTCAGCGGCGTGGCTGAGATGAACCGTGCTCCCGTTCTGCGTCCAGGTGCCGGAGAGGTCGTCGTTGACGTCGACGTCCCCCGTCACCGACGCGGGAACGAACAGGTGCCCCGTCGTCGCGCCCTGCGCGGTGAGCACGAGCGAGATCGAGCCGCCCGCCGCGAGGACGTTCGTCGTCGTGCCCCCGTCGGTGGTGGTGAAGCTCGTCGCGGTGTACGCCCCGGCGGGATTCGACGGCGCGACGGGGTCGTCACCGCCGCAGCCGGCTGTGACGAGTGCGATGAGGACGGAGAGGGCGGCACGGGCGATCGCCCCGAAGCGCGGACGCGGGAGGTGGTGGGCCATGGGATCGTCGATGAAGGAGGAGAAGTCTGCCTCCTGACGAACCTCGCCACCACCCCCCGCGTCACGTTAGGCGGGCGCGCCGATGTCGGCGCTACGCCTCCGACTCGCGGATCTGGATCCCCCGCTTCGCCAGCTCGTCGATGTACTTCCGCGCCGGCATGCACTCGTCGGGCGTGTGCACCCCCGCCGGCTGCACCTCGCCGCGCACCTGCATCTGCCCCGTGATCGACAGCGAGTAGCCCGTCGTCCGCATCATCGCGCTGATCTTGTGCTGGTCGTCGTAGTGATCGACGAGCTCGAAGGAGATCTTCTTCGACTTCCCCGCCTTCTTTCCCTCGACCGTCACGCGCAGCGCGACGAGATCCTTCCCCGTCGGCTTGGTGAGGCGCGGTCCCACCGTCGAGATGAACAGGTCGCGCGGCACCACCTTCACTCCCTTCACGTCCACCGGCTCGAGGTCGAGCAGGCCGAGCTCGCGGATCGTCTCCATGATCGCGGCGTGTCCGGGGTAGCGCAGCGTCTTGTACTCCATCGTCGGGATCTTCCCCTCGTAGCGCCAGGCCATCGTCGACAGCCCGCCCGCCGTATGGAAGGCCTCGAGCTCGCCGACCGGCGCCGGGAACTTCACCGGGACGCGCTCGGAGAGCGCCTTCACCTGCGTCGGCTTCCCGTCGCGCACCACCCACGACA
>DATAIN010000731.1:0-4966 GCA_036262635.1 Gemmatimonadaceae bacterium
GCACGTCGTGACCGACGTCGATGAGCAGGATTGCCAGATCGCCGATCCCCCAGAGCAGTCCGGCGAGCACGATGAGCCGGCTCGCCTCACCGAGCAGCCGAGGGAGCGCGACCTGCCCGAGCTGCACGAATCCCGTGATGATCTCGGCGATGAGCACGAGCACCAGGATGATCGCCATCAGCCGGAAGAGCTTCGACAGATAGCGAAGCCCGATGTACGGCTCGATGTCGGAGGAGCGGACGGTGAACAACCCCTCGGGCATCGAGCGCCGGCCGACGGGCGTTGTCGGGGAGGGCGGCTCCGCGCCTTCGATCGCGGGCGAGCCGCAATGCGGGCACGGCTTCGAGAGGTCGGGGCGCGGCGACTGGCACACCGGGCAGAGCCCCTCGGCGACCACCGCTTCGACGGAACTGCGCTTTTCGCTCATGTATCAATCGTCTCCCGTTCCGACCCACCGCGCGCGGAAGCCGCGGGTGTCGATGTGGATGAAAGGACCATGCCCACCGGACGCGACGTACACGCCCGCCCCACCTAACAGCTCCGGATGCTCGCGCTCGACGCGATCGACCGCGGCGAGGATGACCTGCGCGTCGCGGATGTTCACGCGACGGTCGTGATTCAGGTCGTCCATGACGCCGTCGTGGTCGGAGTCGATGAAGATATCCGACGCGTCCCCGTACATGTGGCGACTCAGCGCGGCGCGCCCGCGCGGATCACCGCCGTTGACGTTGTACCGGGGCGTGCGAAACCCGCTCATGACCGTCACTCCGCTCACGTCGTAGCCGCGCGAGCTGAGATCGGAAAGTATCAGCTCCAGCTTGTCGACGAGCTTCATCTCGAGCACGAGGTACTTCGGCCACACGTTCGGCTGGTCGTGCGTGAGGAAGTCGCGCAGCCGGAAGTGATCCGACACCTGCAGGTCGCGGTTCTGCGGTGTCACCTCGATGAACCCCGAGGGATGCGCGTAGCCGCGGCGCACCGACCGGCTGCGCTCTCCCGGCCAGTTGCCGATGAAATACCCGCCGACGCGTCCGCGCTGCTTCTCCTCGAACGGATGCATCGTGATGACATTGAAGTCGGTGACCGGCTGCAGCGCGGCACCGACCTTCACGAGGATGTTCCAGATGCCCGCGCGCTCGGGCGCGACCACGGATCCCGTGTCGGCGCCCGCCGCGACGCGGATCGCCGTCGACGTCGTATCGGCGACCGTGTCGACCGCCACCGGCTCTCCGGGCTGCTGGACGGTCGCGCGAAGCTTTCCGCTCGTCCCGCGGAGTGGCGTCAGCGCGGCGAGCATGGCGTCGGTCATGAAGGCGGCGGTCGGCGCGTCGGGATCGGTGAGCGCGGCGGAGATGGAGGCGGTGGCGTCGGTGACGTCGCCGCCGAACTCGCCGCTCCGGGCCATCGCGATCGACCACGTCCATCCCATCGCGAAGAGCGTGAGGACGATCCCCGAGACGACGTTGAAGATCCGTTCGCCGCGCGGCCCGACGCCGGCGCGGTGCCAGCGGCTCGTCGCGGGCTCGGGGAGGGCAAAGGCGATTTCCGCGGTGTGCAGGATCGCGTGCCCCGCTCGCGCGACGGCCTCCTCGACGACTTCGATGGCGCCCGTGTGGTGCGCCGGACGGGCCGGGTCGTGCCCGCTCACGCGTCGCGGCGGGATCGTGCGGCGCGCGAGGGGCGCGGCCGCCCGTTGACCGCACGCTCTCCGCCGTCGAAGTTCAGTGGCTTTCCCGTTGTTGGCTGCATTCTCTCAAGACGCATCACATGGATTCGCTGATCGACCTGTTGCACCGTCTGCGCGACCTGCGCGGCCTCGTCCAGTGGGCTGGGTACGTGGGACTGACGGGAATCGTTTTCGCCGAGACCGGTCTGCTGGTCGGTTTCTTCCTTCCCGGCGACTCGCTGCTCGTCACTGCCGGCCTTCTCGCGTCGCAGCCCGGGTTCGGGCTGAACGTATATCTGCTGGGGCTGATTCTCTCCATCGCGGCGATCGTCGGCGACAGCGTGGGCTACTCGATCGGCCGCGCCACGGGACCGCGCATCTTCACCCGCGACAACTCGCTGCTCTTCAACCGGAAACACCTGCTGCGGGCCCACGCGTTCTACGAGCGGCACGGCGGCAAGACGATCGTCCTTGCGCGTTTCATGCCGATCGTGCGGACCTTCGCCCCCGTCGTCGCGGGGGTGGCGGAGATGAACTATCGGAGCTTCGTCTTCTACAACATCATCGGCGGGCTGCTCTGGGTATGGAGCATGCTGTTCACCGGCTACTTCCTCGGCCGCTACGTCCCCGGGATCGACCGCCACATCGAGCTGGTGATCCTCGTGGTCATCTTCCTCTCGATCCTGCCGGGAATCATCGGGTGGTGGCGGGAGCGGCGGCGGGGGGCGGTGGCGGAGGTATCGCCGCCGGATACAGGCCATTAGCCATTAGCCGTTAGCGTTGAGGTACGGCGTTGACTGCCGTTGACGCGGTTCCTGCCGGCTAATGGCTAAAGGCTAACGGCCGCATAAAGTCCTACATCACGGAGCACGACCATGGCATTCACTCTTCCTCCCCTTCCCTACGACTTCGCCGCACTCGAGCCGCACATCGACGCGAAGACGATGGAGATCCACCACGGGAAGCACCATCAGGCCTACGTCAACAACCTGAACGCGGCGATCGAGAAGGCGCCCGAGCTGCAGGGGAAGTCGATCGAGGAGCTCTGCAAGAACGTCAACTCCGCCCCCGAGGCGGTGCGGACGGCGGTCCGCAACAACGGCGGCGGACACTGGAACCACAGCTTCTTCTGGCAGATCATGGGCCCGAAGGCTGGGGGCGAGCCCTCCGGTGCGTTAGGCGACGCGATCAAGTCGTGGTTCGGCGGCTTCGACAAGTTCAAGGAGCAGTTCTCCGCGGCGGGCGTCGGCCGCTTCGGATCGGGGTGGGCCTGGCTGCTCAACGACGGCGGCAAGCTGTCGATCACCAGCACGCCCAACCAGGACAACCCGCTGATGGACGGCAAGTCGCCGAACAGCGTCCTCCTCGGCATCGACGTGTGGGAGCACGCGTACTACCTGAAGTACCAGAACCGCCGGCCGGACTACATCACCGCCTGGTGGAACGTCGTCAACTGGGGCGCGGTCCAGAAGCGATACGGCAAGTAAGGGACGAGGAGCAGGACGAGGGGCAGGACTTGGGGCAGGGTGAGGGATAGAGATGTGGGATGATGAGTGAGCTCTCTCATCATTCCACATTTCTATCCCTCACTCTGCCCCTCATTCTGCTCCTCGTTCGACCGATCGCTGGTGAATCGGCGTTCGGCGAGTCCCGGCGACCAGGTCGTCGATCCCGCCTTCGCCTGGCAGATCACGCAGACCCGCTCCCTCGTTTCGCGCGATGCGCGCCAGCGCGGGCGGCGTGACGAGGGTCGTCACGAGCACCATGACCATGATCGCCCCGAAGACGCCGGCGTCGATCGCGCCGCTGGCGAGACCCATCTGCGCGAAGATCAGACCCACCTCGCCGCGCGGGACCATCGCCACGCCGATGAGGAGCTTGCGCCCGCGGAAGCCTAACGGCGCGTAGCCCGCCGCGACCTTGCCGGCGATCCCGGCGAGCACGAGGAGCGCGCCGAGGAGCAGGGACTCGCGGCTTGCCAGCGCGCGGAGGTCGACCGCGGCACCGACGCTCGCGAAGAAGATCGGCACCACGAAGTGGCCGAGGTTCGTCACCGCGCCCTCGATGTCGGCGCGCTGCGGGGTGTTGTGCAGGACGAGCCCCGCCGCGAAGGCGCCGATGATCGTCGCCGACCCGGCTTCGGCGGCGAGCCAGGCGAGCAGCAGGGCGAAGGCGAGCGCCACCGGCCCGAGCACGCCCTCCATCTGCACGCGCGCGACGAAGCGGAACACGGGCGGCGCGATCCGCGCGCCGAGCACCACCGCGAGCACGACGAATCCGATCGCGACCCCCGCGGTGCGCGCGATTCCCCACCCGCTCAGCGCGGCGCCCGCGACCGTGCTCGACACCACCGACAGGATCACGAGCCCGATGATGTCGTCGAGCACCGCGGCGCCGAGCACGACGCGCCCCTCCGGCTGCTCGAGCACCCCGAGCTCGCCGAGCACGCGCGCCGAGATCCCGACCGACGTCGCCGTCAGCGACGCGGCCGCGACGAGCGCCGGGATCGTCGCGAGGCCGAGCGCGCGCGCCAGGAACCAGCCGAGCGCGAAGGGGAGCGCGACCCCCACCACGGCCACCGTCGTCGCCGATCCGCCGACGGACGCGAGCGATCGGAGATCGGTGTGCAGCCCGATCTCGAAGAGCAGCACCAGGACGCCGATCTCGGCGAGCGCGTGGATGGCCGGGTTCGCGGGATCGAGCACGCCGAGCACCGACCCGCCAAGGAGGATTCCCGCCACCAGCTCGCCGAGCACCGCGGGCTGGCCCAGCCGCTGGGCGATCGCGCCGAGCAGCTTCGCGCCGAGGAGGACCGCGACCAGCGCGGCGAGCAGCTCGTGCATCGCGCGCGAGCTGTCCTACTCCGATGCTTCGAGGTAGGTGTAGCCCTCGAGGCCGGCCACGTAGTCCGCGATGAAGGTGTTCGCCTCCTGCCGCGAGATGCTCTTCGCCGCCGAGACCTTCCGGCGGAAGGTGGCCAGCAGGTCGGAGGCGCGGAACTGGACGTAGTTCAGCACCTCGGTCACCGTGTCGCCGCGCACCAGCTCGTTCAGCTCGTAGCCGTTAGGCGAGAGCCGCACGTGCACCGCGTTCGTGTCGCCGAACAGGTTGTGCAGGTCGCCGAGGATCTCCTGGTACGCCCCGAGCAGGAACCCGCCCAGGTAGTACGGCTCCTCCGCCGTGTGCGGGTGCAGTTCCAGTGTGCTGCGGACGTCGCGCAGGTCGATGAACTGGTCCACCTTGCCGTCGGAGTCGCACGTGATGTCCCCGAGCACGCCGCGCCGCGTCGGGGCCTCGTTG
>DATAIN010000732.1:0-4837 GCA_036262635.1 Gemmatimonadaceae bacterium
GTGAGTAGCCCCCGCCGAGGACGAGCGTCGACGCCGGGAATCGAACGAGCGGGAGCGGCGGCACCTCGAGGGTGCCGTCGATCCCGACGACGCGCTTCCAGCCGTCGAGCCGCGCGCCGCGCCCCGCCGTCGCGCCCCCCCAGAAATAGGGGGCGAGCGCGTTCCCGCCTAACGTGACACGGTACGAGGCGTAGCGCTCCCCACGAAGCATCCCGAAGGGGAGCGCCGGCATCGCGATCCACTGGTCGAGCGTCGCGGGGTCGACGAATGCGGGCTCCGTCCCGCCGACCACGAACTGCTCGAAGGGCGACCCTCCACTGAGCCCACCGTAGGCGCCCTCGACGCGGATCGAGTTCTGCTTCGTCCCCGCCGCGAGTGCCGCCGTCCCGATCGCTCGGCTGAACCCCCGCGCCGCACCACGCTCCGAGTTCCCGGCGGTCGCCTGGACGCGGAACGATTCCGCCGCGAAGCGCTCGTCGCCGCGCTGGACGAGCTCCAAACCGCCGCCGGCGAACGCGATCCGGCGCGACGCCGCTGCCGTCGCACCACGCGTCAGGCGCTGCAGCGACGCGCCGACTCGAAACGTGGTGACCCGCCCCAACGCATGTCGCTCCGAGCGAACCCCCAGCGTCGCGCCGCGGAGGTCGATGTCGTCCACAGAGGTGGTGAAGCCGGCGGGCTTCTGCCGCGACGCGTCACGGGAGAGGGTGAACAGCTCCCCCTCGATCGGGAGGGAGAAGCCGCGCCACGCCGCGGACAGCGCGCCTCCGCGCGGGCGCCAGGGCGAGCCGAGCGCGCCCTGCACGAGCCAGGCGAAGCGGCCGACCTTGTCGGTGCTCGACACGCCGAGCGTTCCCTCGCGACCGTCGGCGGCGAGCGAGTAGCCGCTCATCAGGCGGAACTCGCGCTCCCCGATGCCGTAGCCGCGCGCCGAGCCTAACGGCCGCCGCGCGAAGGTGTCCGCGGCGGCCACGGGCCGCTGCGTCGCGGGCGCGAGCCGCGCGTCGAGCGCGATGGGATGCGCGTCGCGCGCCGAGTCGAGCGCGATGCGGCGGACGTCGAGCCCGGTCGCGTGGAGGCTGAGAAAATAGACCTCGCGCCCGCGGCCGACCGCCGGCGCGACCGCGGCGCCGGTCACTCGCGTCAGGGAGTGCGACGCGCCGCTGCCGCGGTCGAGGAGCGCGATGTTCGGGATGCCCCCTGCCTCGGTGACGTGAAGCAGCGCGCCCTCGCTCGTGAAGTCGGGATCATAACGGTTCACGCCGTCGTCGGGACCGATGTAGCGCATCGCGCCGTCGACGGTGCGCTCGACGAGCCGCCAGCGCCCCGAGTCGGAGACGCTCGCGACGACGCTGCGCCCGTCGGGCGCCCAGCGCGGGTGCGCGAAGACGCGGTCCGGCGTTCCCGCGGCGAGGTTCTCGACCTCTCCGCGGGCGAGCCCCACGCGCACCAGGTCGCAGCTGCCGCCGGTGCAGCGAATCGCGACCGCGCTGCGCCCATCGGGCGAGGGATCGGCCGAGCGAATCCCCGCGTTGCGGGTGATGCGCCGGACCTTCCGCGTCCGCAGGCTCCACTCGAAGAGATCGGGGAGGAGTGTTCCGTCCGGCCGCACGTCGTAGCGCACGACGAGCAGCCGCTCGCCATCGGGGAGAAATCGCGGCGCGTCGTAGGAGAGGCCGTTCGCGGCCCGCAGCGTCGCGACCGGGCGCTTCGGCCGCGGCCAGAACTGCACGTCGGGGACGTCCTCGGGGTCGCGCTTCGCCGCTCGCGCGCGCCGCCTGGCCGCGGTGCTGTCCTCCGGCTCGTCCGCCGTCTTCCAGACGACGAGCCGCGAGGGTCGGTCCCGGGAGCGCAGCACCACCGCCAGCCGGTCGCCGTTAGGCGAGAGCGCCGGGTCTCCGGTCGTCCAGGCGAGGCGCTGGACGATCGTTCCCTCGACGAGCCCGGAGTCGCGGAGCGTCCGCTCGACCTCGAGCGCCTTTCCGGTCAGCTCCGCCGTGAATCGCCCGTAGAGCGCGCGCGGCGAATCGCCGTACAATCCCGCGAACGCCGCGTCGAAGGAGCGGTCGTTGCGCGCGCTCATCCGTCGCCAGAGCTGCACGAGCGTCGAGTCGCCGCGCCGGTCGGCGAGCCACTCCAGGAACGCCGAGCCGCCGAGGTAGGCGAACGAGCCACCCTGATACTCGTCCCATCCGCTGAGCTGCCCGTAGGTCGGCAGCCGTCCCTCGAGCGCCCACTGCCGCAGCACCGCGGGCCGCCAGACGCCGTGCGGGCGCCCGCTCCCGGTCAGCCGCCCTTCGACGTACGTCGCGTAGCCCTCGATCACCCAGCGCGGGGACTTGAAGACCACCGGGCCGAGCCCGAGCGGCGACAGCCGCGCGAGGAAGCGCTGCGTCGGATTGCGGCTGGGGCGTGTGAGGTGCGCGAGGTGCGCGAACTCGTGCACCGAGAGGATCTCCGGCCAGCTCCGCGCGTCGCCGATCGCGCTGCGCGGGTCGGGGGGCGTTGGCCAGACGACGATCGCCGGCGATTCCATGAACGGCCACGCCGAGCCGTTCGACACGGAGAGCGGATCGGTGACGAGCACCGTCACGCGTCGCCGCGGAAGGCTCCCCACCTCGCGCCCCACCGCGCCGCGCACCGACTCCAGCCGCTCCGCCATCTCCCGCGCCCAGGTCTCGAACTCGCGCGGGTAGTTCACGGTGAAATGCTCGGTGCTCAACGTCCGCCAGTCGGCGTCGGGGCGCCAGGCGAGTTGAGCGTGAGCCGCGGCCGGAACAACCGCGGCGAGAACGACGGCAATGAGACGGCGGACTGCCATGAGCGATGAGTCAGGGGCAGAAGTCGAACGTCATGCGGCAGGGGGAACTGTGGTAACTGCAGTCAACGGCGTTCTCCCGCGGTTCACCCTGACTCGTTACGCATGTCTTCTGTCCCTGACGCAAGACTCATGGCCGTGGCATTTCAGTAGTCAGAAGGCAACGAGCAGTCAGAGAATCGGCACCAGGTACCTCAACTCCGTGAACCCCTCCTCCAGCTCCACCCCCTTCGGCACCAGCGCCTGCGACTTCGCCCTGTCGTCGCCCCCGTGCCAGCGCTCGAAGGACTCGAGATTGGTCCAGCGTGTGGCGAGGTAGAAGATCGCCGGGTCGTCGCGGTCGGTGAACGCTTCGATGCCGAGGAATCCCTCGGCGTCGTCGACGTGATGGGGACGGGAGAGAAAGCCATCGCGGACCGAGTCCTCGAGACCGTTCGCGACGCGGAAGCGCGAGACGACGACGATCATGCGGAGGTCGGAAGGGAGAAGGTCCCGCTGCGCTTCTGCTCCTGATAGCCCATCGCCTTGAGGCGCGAGATGCGCATCGCGAGCGGAGGGTGCGTGGCGAGGAGGTTGGCGACCGCGCCCTCGCGCGAGTTCACGGCGCGGCCGGCGGGGTCGGCGATGCAGAGGTGCGCGAACGACTGCTTCACCGACTTCGTCGGCGCGGTCGCGGCCCCGATCTTCTCGAGCGCGGTCGCGAGCGCGATCGGGTTGCGCGTGTACTGCGCGCTCATGCTGTCGGCGAGATACTCGCGGCCGCGGCTCACCCATGCAGCGAGCACTCGGCTCAGGATCGGCGCGAGGATCCAGCTGATGATCCAGACGACGAGCAGGATGACGAGCAGCGGTCCGCCGCCGCCCCCGCGATCGCGGTCGCCGCCGCTCCGCCGGCTTCCGCCGCCGCCGCCGACGCGCACCGTGCGCCGGCTCATCCCGTCGGCGACGAGCGCGATCGCGCCGACGAGCCCCGCGAGAAGCGTCATCAGCTGCACGTCATGGTTGCGCACGTGCCCCAGCTCGTGCGCGATCACCGCCTGCAGCTCGTCACGCGAGAGCGTCGCGAGCAGCCCCTCGGTCACCGCGACGTTCGCGTCGGTCTCGTCATGGCCGGTCGCGAAGGCGTTGGGATCCTCGTCCGGGATGATCCAGACGCGCGGCAGCGGCAGCCCGCTCGCGATCGACATCTCCTCGACGCAGTTGAGGAGCACGCGCTCGCGGTCGTTCGACGCGGCGACGAGCTGCCGCGCCCCCGCCGCGGCGAGCACGCGCTGCGGGCCCGTCGTCCAGCCCCACCATGCGACGCCGATCCCGATCCCCGTCAGGAGGATGCCGAGCCAGGGGAAGACGTGGTGATACTCGCCGGGCGGCATGCCGCGCGTGTACTCGTACGCGATGTAGTCGCCGCCGAACCCCAGCCAGGCGAAGAACGCGATGAACACGGCGACGAGCAGGCGGGAGCGCCGCCTGTTCGCCGCCTGCTGCGAGAAGATGTCGACCGCTTCGGCCACGCGACCGGACCGCGCCTAACGCGCGGGCGGAGAGAGCGTCAGATCCACCGTCGGGTTCAGGCGCTCGCCGGCGTCCTCGAGCTCCCAGAGATCGACCGGCGCCGCCCCGGCGAGCCCGGCGACGAGATTCGCCGGAAACTGCTGCTGGCGGATGTTGTACTGCGTCGCGGTGTCGTTGTAGAGCTGCCGCGCGAAGCCGATCTTGTTCTCCGTCGACGCGAGCTCCTCCTGGAGCGCGGCGACGTTCGCGTTCGCCTTGAGGTCGGGATACGCCTCGACGACGGCGAGCAGCTTGCTCAGCGCCCCGCCGAGCTGCGCCTCGGCAGCCGCGGTGGACGCGACGTTGCCGCTCTGCTGCGCCGTGATCGCCTGGTTCCGCGCCGCGATCACCCGCTCGAGGGTGTCACGCTCGTGCTGCATCGCGCCCTTCACGCTCGCCACGAGATTCGGGATCAGGTCGTGGCGCCGCTTGAGCTGCACGTCGATCTGATGCCATGCATTGGCGACC
>DATAIN010000733.1:0-3578 GCA_036262635.1 Gemmatimonadaceae bacterium
GATCTTTCCTCGCGCATGCGCTCCACCGAGACGTGGTAGTTCCGGTTGTCCGGGTTCTCGAGCTCGATGAACCGCTCGTGGCAGCGGGGATTGATCCCCTTGAAGACGTCGATGAGATCGACGACCCGCAGGTTCTCGTGCGCGATGTTGCACATGAGATGGCGGTGATTCGGCGTCTCGACGAAATGGATGAACGCGCGCGCGCAGTCGGCGACATGGAGGAAGGGGCGCCACTGCATGCCGTTCCCGAAGACGCGGAGCTCGTTGTAGAGCGTCGACGTATAACTGAAGATGTTGATGACCAGATCGAAGCGCATCCGCGGGCTGAACCCGTAGAGCGTCCCGTTGCGCAGGATCGCCGGCCGCCACCGGTCGTCGGCGATGCTGAGGAGGAACTTGTCGCTCTCCACCTTCGACCGCGCATAGACGGTGAGCGGATTCGTCGGCCCATTCTCGTCCTGCTCGGCGTCGGCCTCACCGTAGACGGAGCAGGATGACGAGAAGATGAAGCGGATGTTCCGCTCCTTGCAGGCGACGGCGAGCGCGCGGGTGCTCTCGAAGTTCACCTCTTCGGTGAGCGTCGGATGGAGCTCGGCCGAGGGATCGTTCGAGATCGCCGCGAGATGCACCACGACGTCGATGTCACCGAGCACCGCGTCGAGCGTGGCGCGGTCACCCGTCACCTGGCGGACGTCGTCGCGGATGATCTCGACGGTCGGCCGCATCGCGCGCAGATGCTCGACGCCGAAGTAGCCGATGTCGAGCACGCGCACGCGGTGTCCGCGGACGAGGAGCTTGGGAACGAGGACGGAGCCGAGGTAGCCGGCGCCGCCGGTGACGAGAATGTTCATGGGTCGTGGTGCTCGTTCGCGGTCAGTCCTTCGCGAAGTAGTCGCGAACGGTGTCGAACAGGTAATCCATCTCGGCGTCGCTCATGATCGTGTGCAGCGGCAGCGAGACGATGTTGTCCTTGATCGCGTTGGTGAGGCTGAGGTCCTGCTCGCGATACCGTCCCCTGTAGAATTTGAGGTCGTGGCACGCCGTATAATAGCGCCGCACGCCGATCTCCCGCCCCTGCATGTACTTCACGAATCCCGTCGCTTCCTCGTGGAGGATGATCGGAAAGTAGAGGTACGGGCAGTGGACCTCCTGGGCGACCTGCATCGTGCGAAGGCGTCCGTCGGCCTCGAGCTCGCCGAAGAACTCGCGATAGCGCGCGGCATTCTCAGCCCGCTTCGAGAGGATGAAGTCCACCTTCTTCAGGTTCGCCAGGCCGACGAGCGCCGCGACCTCGAGCATCTTGGAGTTCAGCCCCGGGACGTCGACGTCGCCGCGCGTCTTCTCGTACTGCCCGAAGTCGCGCAGCCGCAGGAGGTACTCGGCGATCTCCGGATCGTTGACGATGTTGGCGCCCCCTTCCATCGAGTTGAACACCTTCGTCGCGTGGAAGCTGATCATCTCGCTGAACCCGTACTGCCACGAATGCTTCCCCTTGAACGTCGAGCCGAAGGCCGGCGCGTTGTCGAGGATGACGACCAGGTTCTTCGTCTTCGCCAGGGCGCCGAGCTGCTCGAGGTTCGCGAGGTTTCCGTATGCGCCGACGACGACGATCATCCTGATGTCCGGCGAGTCCACCTGCGCCTTGTTCACATCGAGCACGAGCCCGGCGTCGACGTCGCAGAACACGGGGCGCAGGTTGTTCGTGACGATGGCGTTGATCGTCCCCGAGAAGGTGAACGAGGGCACGAGCACCTCGAACGAGTCGTGCGGCCCGTAGCCGAGCTTCTCCTTCCAGGCCTGGATGAGATGGTACAGCGACATCTCGCCATTGCAGTTCACCGACGGCTTGATCGGGCAGCCGTAGTAGCGCTGCAGCTCCTCCTCGAAGCGACGAACGTGCGGCGAATTGTTCGTGACCAGTCCCGAGGCGAGCGCCCGCCCGAAGTCGTCACCGATCTCCGAGAGGTCGGGCATGAAGGGCCGGACGATGTTGATCGGGATCGGGGTCCGGGACCGCTTCGCGCGGCCGGCGCCGGCGGAGTCGCGCGGGGAGTCGGTCGCGGGCGAGCTGGATGTGGTCATGAGCGGGTGGAGAGGAGCGCCGCGGGGACACGTCTGGTCAGCGTGTCCTCGAGCGCGGGGATGGCGAGCATCGCCGCGATCGTCGCGCCGATCTCGAGCGACGCGGTCGCCGCGGGCGACGGCGCATTGCAGACGTGAATCGCGTTCGCGTCGCGAACGATGAGGAAGTCGTCCTCGAGCGTCCCGTCGGGGCGGAGCGCCTGCGCGCGCACGCCCGCCTCGCAGGGGACGACGTCGTCCTCGGTGATCTCCGGGACGAGTCGCTGCAGCGAGCGAACGAACGCCGCGCGGCTGAAGCTGCGCACGATCTCCTGCCAGCCGTCGCGCCAGTGACGCGCGGCGAGCTTCCAGAACCCGGGAAAGGCGAGCGTCTCCGTGAGATCGCGCAGGTTCACTGTGCGCTTGCGGTATCCCTCGCGCGCGAACGCGAGCACCGCGTTCGGTCCGAGGTGCACCGAGCCGTCGATCATCCGCGTGCAGTGGACGCCGAGAAAGGGGAAGAGCGGGTTCGGCACGGGGTAGATCAGCCCGCGCACGAGCGAGCGCCGCTCCGCGCGGAGCTGGTAGTACTCGCCGCGGAAGGGGACGATGTGCGCATCGACCTTCGCCCCCGACGCGCGGGCGAGGCGATCGCTGTGGAGCCCGCCGCAGTTGATCAGCTGGCGAACCTCGAATTCACCGGCGGTCGTCTCGACGACTCCGCGCGTCGCGCGCAGGACGCGCACTCCACAGCGGATCTCGCCGCCCTCCGCGACGACCAGCTCGGCGAGCTTCGCGGCGACGGCGCCGTAGTCGGTGATCCCGGTGGAAGGAACGTGGAGCGCGGCAATCCCGCTGAGGTGCGGCTCGAGCTCCCGCATCTCCGCCGGGTCGAGCGGACGGACCTCGATGCCGTTCTCGATACCGCGCCGCCGCAGCTTGTCGAGCTCCGGGAGCTCCGCGGGCTCGGTCGCGACGATGACTTTCCCGGGCCGCTCGAACGGGATCCCGTGCTCGGCGCAGAAGCGCTGCATCGACGCGTTGCCCGCCTTGCAGAATCGCGCCTTGAAGCTCCCCGGCTTGTAGTAGATGCCGGAGTGGATCACGCCGCTGTTGCGCCCGGTCTGGTGCAGCGCGAGCTGCTGCTCCTTCTCGAGCAGAAGCACGCGGTGGCCGGGAAAGCGTCGTTGCACGGCGTGAGCGGTCGCGAGCCCGACGATCCCCCCGCCGACGACGAGAATATCCGCTGTCATCAAGATCCTAGTGAGCACCCTGCGCGCCGACATGCGGCGCAAGGCGGAAGGTCGTCGCGAAGCCCGGGTAATCGCCCCCCGCCGGCACTTGGCCTTGTAGGAAGGTGCTTAAACGCTTGCGTTACGGCGCTATCCGAACCTCCGGACAACCCGACTGTCAACCGCGCGAATGCTGAAGCAAACACCGGGCCGCGAGCTGGCCAGGTCGGAGCCACCGCCCGCGCGCGGCCCGTTCTCGCTTGAGGGCGCAGCGGCGCGCGGCCT
>DATAIN010000734.1:0-3223 GCA_036262635.1 Gemmatimonadaceae bacterium
ACTGCGGACGGGGATGTCCATCGTGCGCAGCAGCGTGACGACTTCGTCCGCGCTGATCCCGAACTCGCCCGCCAGGTCGTTCACACGAAGCTTGCTCAAACCTTCCTCCCTTTGGACGCCGTCTCACGCCCATCGCGTGCGATCAGCGAACCCTCCACGATCTCGCGCATGCCGCGCGCGAGCGTCTCATCGACGATACCGACGACGGCCGTCGATTGCCTGCCGACCGCGGCGCCCAACTCGTCCGCCCCGAGCGCCTCGACGAACCGCACCCGCCGCGCATTGAGCAGCGGGACGACCTTCTCCAGACTGTTGCGGGAAGCGTCGGGCGCGACGATCGCGTACGCGAGCCTGTTCTTCGCCGCCGCCATCCGCACCTGTTCCACTCCCACCACCACCATCCTGCCGCGCACGCCGAGCCCGATCAACGATGCGAGCTTGCGGCGTGCGACGTCATCCATCGGTTATTCCTGCGCTCCGCCCGCGCTGGCGCCATCGCTCTCGGCGCCTTCCTCGGTGAGCGACTCTATCATCGTCATGAGGCGATCGGCCTCGGCCGGCGCGATGCCGGGGAGCTTGAGGAAGTCCTCGCGCTCGAGGTCGATGATGTCGTTCAGCGTCCGGTAGCCCGCCTCGGCGAGCACCGCCACCGTCGCCGGGGGCAGGCCCTCGATCTCGGAGAGCTGGACGTCCACGTCCGACTCCTCGCCCGGCAGCGGCGCGAAGACGCCTTCCGCACCCCGCTCCATCCACTCGCGGCTGGAGAAGAGATCGATCTTCCACCCCGTCAGCTCCGAGGCGAGGCGCACGTTCTGACCGTTGCGCCCGATGGCCAGGGAGAGCTGATCTTCGTCCACGACAGCCTGAATCGTCTTCGTGACCGGGTCGCTGAAGACACGGGCGACGCGGGCAGGCGCGAGCGCCAGCTTCGCGAACCGCTCCGGGTCCGACGACCAGGGCACGATGTCGATCCGCTCGCCACCGAGTTCGTTGACGACCGCCTGCACGCGCGAGCCCTTGAGCCCCACGCAGGCGCCCACCGGATCGATGCTGTCGTCGCGTGAGAACACCGCGATCTTCGACCGGCTTCCGACCTCGCGGGCGGCGACGCGGATCTCGACGATCCCCTGCTGGATCTCGGGGACCTCGAGCTTGAAGAGCGCCTTCACGAACAGCGGATCGGCGCGGCTGAAGATCAGGCGCGGCCCCTTCGGCGTCTCCTCGACGCGCTTGAGGACGGCGCGAATCGGCTCGCCCTGGTGGAAGTGCTCGCGGTGATTCTGCTCGCGGTACGGAATGATCGCTTCCGCCTCGCGGAACTTGTTCAGCATGATGACGAGCTTTCCGCGCTCGATCTGCTGGACCTCGCCCGAGAGGAGCTCGCCGACGCGCGAGGAGAACTCGTCGCGGATGCGGGTGCGCTCGCCCTCGCGGACGCGCTGGATGATCCGCTGCTTCGCCGCCTGGACCGCCGCGCGGCCGAAGACGGCGAAGTCCACCGGCTCCTCCATCTGGTCGCCGAGCTGGTACTCCTCGTCGAAGAAGCGCGCCTCCTCGAGCGAGATCTCGCGCGCCGGATCGGTGACGCTCTCGACCACGGTCTTGAGGACGACGATGCGGATGTCGCCCCGCCCGTCGTCGATCGAGACTTCGGCCTGCACCGTCGGTCCGTACTTCTTGGCGAGCGCCGCGTAGATCCCGTCCTGCAGGAGCTCGTGCAGCTCCGACCGGTCGAGCTGCTTGACGTTCGTCAGCTCACGAACCGCCGCCAGAATTTCCGCTGAACTGACCATCCGAACCCCTCTTACCGTTTCCAGGTAAACGCCAGCCGGGCCTCGCGAACTCCCGCCAACGCGATACGCTTCTCTTCTCCCCTGGGCAGGCGCACGAGCGCCTCTTCCGCTCCCGGCTCGCCCTCGACCGACAGGATCTCGACCTCGGCGCGGCCACCGACCGCGTCGCTCACCACACTCGCCTTCTCGCCGACGAACCGCTTCCAGTCTTCCGCGTGACGCAGCGGCCGCTCGACGCCGGGCGACGAGACCTGCAGCACGTAACGCGGCGAGACGATACCGCCCGCGTCGAGCTTCGACTCGATCGCGCGCGACGCCTTCGCGCAGTCGTCCACCGAGACCTTCTCGCGGTCCAGCCGGTCCATCCGCACATCGATGATCGGACGCTGTTTCGTCCCGCCCTTCCGCAGCTCGACGAGCTCGAACCCGAGCGCATCAAGCTCACTCTGGACAATGACTTCCAGCGAATCGCTCACGTTGTGTCGAGATCTCCGACGCGGACCCCAGGAAACAAAAAATGTGGGGAAACTCCCCCACATTCAACTCGCGACCCGTCTCCGGGGGCGCGCAGCGTAAATGAATCTAGCCTGACGCGATCACAGAAGCAAGCCGAGGACGCCGCAGCTCACCTCGGCTCGGCGAGCATCACGCCGAGCTGGCGACCGGCGTCGCCCGCACGATGGGAGAAGAAGCGGTCGTTGTCGCAGCGCGTGCAGCGCTCGCTGACGGTGATCTCGCGAACCCCCATCGAGCGCGCATGGTCGGCGATCAGGGCGCGAAGGTCGACCGTTGTCGGACGATCGGTCGATCGGCCGGTGAGGGCAGCGTAGACGTCGGGGCTCACCTCGAAGCAGCGGCCGCAGATCGCCGGACCGCAGTGCAGCACGAGCTCGTTCGCGGGAACGTTCTCCGCGGCGAGCATCGTCACGGCCTCGGCGACGATTCGCGCCGCGGTTCCCCGCCACCCCGAATGAAGAAGCGCGGTCGCGCCGCTGCGGTGCCCGATGAAAACCGGGACACAGTCGGCGATGGTCACCGCCATCGCGGTGCCGGGAAGCGGCGCGAGGTGGCCGTCCGCGGCGTCCGCCCGCAGCCAGCCAGACCATCCGGGCACGTGCCGGACGACCGTCGCCCCGTGGACCTGACTCGCGCTGGCGAGGCGCGCTCCGCCCAGCGACTCGCGAAGCGCGCCCCACCGCGCGAAGACCTCCGCGACCGGCTCCGTTCCATGGAGGCCGAAGGAGCCCACCTCACGCGTCGTCGTGAAGGCGACGACGCCGATCGAGGCGAAGCCGGGCGCGATCTCGCGCCCGTCCACCGACTGCGCGGGCCGGGAGGCCGCGGGCGCGGCCAACTCAGTCCCCGCGGCGGTCGTCGACGCGCTCGATCCGGGCGCCGAGCGCGCGGAGCCGCTCGTCGATCCGCTCGTA
>DATAIN010000735.1:0-3340 GCA_036262635.1 Gemmatimonadaceae bacterium
GCGGCTCCCGGCCGGCGCGCACCGCCTGACGATCACCTACACGCCGCTCGACCGGAACATGAACGGGGTCGAGAGCACCGCGCTGCTGGACGCGGTGCGATTGACGCGGCTGCCGTGACACGCAACGAGGTCGGAGAACCGCCATGTCACCCCTTCGCTCGCGTCTCCTCGCCTTCGCCGTCCTCGCCGCCTGTTCGGGCTCGCGCCATGACGCCCGCGCGGCCGTTGATGAGCCGTGGGGACATGCCTGGTCTGGCGCTCCCGACGGATGGTGGATGAATTGGGATCAGGCGCTTCACGGTGACGCCCCCTTTGGCCCTGGCACCCGCTTCGAGCTCGAAACGCTCGGCCCCGAGGGGGAGCGACGGAGCGAGGTACTGGAGGTCGAGTCGATCACCCCGACCGCAGTCGGATCCTTTTCGGTGGTGTTGCGCTCGTCGGTGAGCGGCAATGCGTTCAAGACGCTCATGCCGCCGGATCTGCTCTACTCGCCCGGAGCGCACGGATTCATCACCGCGCGCAGCGAAAAGCTCCTCCCGGTGACCGTTCCGGCGGGCTCGTTCTCCGCCGGCCGCCTCTGGACGAGTGAGGCGAAGGAATCCATCCCCTACGAACGAGACGAGTGGGTGGTACCAGACCTCCCCGTACGCATCCAGATCTGGTCGCGGCCGGCGAGCGCGAAGGAGCTGTACGATCCCCCGGCCGACGGTACGGTGCCCGTGGGTACGACGCTCACCCGTCTCGTCCGCATCGAGCGGAGGTAACGGTGCGCACCAGGCGTGTGACTGCGCTGATCTCGGCGTCGCTGTTGATCGCCTCGGCGTGCGATTCGACGGGACGCGACCACCACTCCGCCGCGAGCGCTGGGCGTCGAGCGGTGTCTCCACTCGCGCCATCGGACAGTGACCTGGCGGCGTTTCTCGATTGGCAGCGGCAATTGATGCTCCTCGTCGGGCAACAGCGCGCGGAACAGGATTCCCTCGTCGCGACTCTCGCCCGCACGGGCCTCCAGCCCGAGGGCCTTTCCACCAATCCACAGCTCCTCGCGCTGGTCGAGCGACAACGAACGGCGATGGACGAGCTGCAGTCACGCATCCCGCGCGGCCCTACCGCGACGGGACTGGGCTTCGCCCTCCCCGGCCTCGGACAGATGACCGGGACCGCCGAGGGCCTCGTCTGGATTCCGAAGCGCGATGACGCGGTGCTCGCCCAGGCGCGCGCGCGTTTCGGCGACGACTTCGTCGACTGGCTCATTGCCCGGGAAGACATCATCGACACCGCGCTCGGCGGGGGGAGAGAGTGAGTGCACATTTCATGTGCGCGCATGATGCATTTCCCGATGAGGGTGACTGGCATCTGATAGCCGACTCGCCCACGATGCAGCTTCAGCCGCGCCGCCTTCAACCTTGCGCCCCGCACCGCCCGGAGATCATGGCATGACCGTCCGCCGCGCCTTCCTCGCCCACGCCCTCATCGCCATCGCCGCCTGCAACTCCGGCACCTCCAGCCGGACGAGCGCCGCCTACGACCACAGCGTCGCCGGCTACGATCCCTCGCGCGCGCTCGGCCCGCTGTTCCACGACGTGCAGATGGCGGCGGTCTTTCCCGACTCGAAGACCTTCGTCGACGCGCGTCCGCTCGCGGACCCGGGTGAGATCGCCGCGCGCTACGCGAAGGAGAAGGGGACGGCGAGGTTCGACCTGAAGCAGTTCGTCGAGCGGAACTTCCAGGTGCCGGGCGCCTACGGCGCGGGGGTGCTCAGCGACACGTCGAAGAGCATGGAGGACCACATCGTCGCGCTATGGGCCGTGCTCACGCGCCGGCCCGACACGAGCGACGCGCGCTCCTCGCTCATCCCGCTGCCTAACGCGTACGTCGTCCCCGGCGGGCGATTCCGCGAGGTCTATTACTGGGACTCGTACTTCACGATGCAGGGGCTCGTCGCCAGCGGGCGCACCGACCTCGTGAAGGACATGCTCGACAACTTCGCGCATCTCATCCGCACCGTCGGCCACATCCCGAACGGGAATCGCACGTATTACCTGAGCCGCAGCCAGCCCCCGTACTTCGCGGCGATGGTTGGCCTCTACGCGAGCGCGACCGACACGAGCAAGGCGCTGCCCTACCTCGATGCGCTCGAGGCGGAGCACGCGTTCTGGATGGACGGCGCCGACCAGCTCAAGCCGGCGCAGGTGTACCGGCGTGTCGTGCGCCTCCCCGATGGGGCGATCCTCAACCGCTACTGGGACGACCGCGACGACCCGCGCCCCGAAGCGTACAAGGAGGACTACGGGATCGCGCAGACGCTCCCCGAGTCGCTCCGCACGCGCTTCCTCCGCAACGCGCGCGCGACCGCGGAGAGCGGGTGGGACTTCTCGAGCCGGTGGATGCGCGACCCGAAGGACCTGCGCACGCTCGAGACGACGGAGCTGATCCCGGTCGATCTCAACAGCCTGCTCTACAATCTCGAGCGGACGATCGCGGCGCTGCGCACCTTCCGCGGCCAGGCGGGGGACGCCGAGGTCGCGCGCCGCTTCGCAGACGCCGCGGAGGCACGGAAGCGCGCGCTGCTCGCGATCTCCTACGACGACGGCAGCTACTTCTTCTACGACGTCCGCTGGCGCACGGGCCAGCGCGTCGCCGACCGGCCGAGCCTCGCCGCCGCGGCGCCGCTGTACTTCGGGCTCGCGACGCCGGAGCAGGGAAACCATGTCGCGCTGCGGCTCGAGCGCGACTTCCTCAAGCCGGGCGGCTTCGCGACGACGCTGATCCCCACGGGCCAGCAGTGGGACGCGCCTAACGGCTGGGCACCCCTCGAGTGGCTCGCCATCGAGGGCGTGCGCCGCTACCGCCGCGACGATCTGGCGAATCTCGCCCGCGACCGCTGGCTCGCGCTCAACCGCCGCGTCTATCGCGCGACGGGGAAGATGACGGAGAAGTACGACGTCTTCGACCTCTCCCGCGCCGCCGGCGGGGGCGAGTACCCGAATCAGGACGGCTTCGGCTGGACGAACGGCGTCGCGCTGGCGCTGGCGGCGCAGAGCTCGGGGCGCACGACCAATCCTTCTCGCGGAGGGGGCCATTAGCGGTTAGCCTTTGGCGTCGAGCGACGGCGTTGACCGCGATCGACGTCGTCGCTTCCAGCTAACGGCTAATGGCTAACGGCCGAGGTTTTCATGCACCCCATGTTCCTTCCCGAAGTCGAGCAGGCGACTCCGCGCGGCCAGTACGCGGAGCCGATCGGCAGGATGCAGGCGGCCGGGCTGCCGGTGTCGCAGATCATGCATCTCTTCGCGTACAAGCCGGACCGCACCGACCATCTGTCGCGCTTCACGCAGGG
>DATAIN010000736.1:0-1511 GCA_036262635.1 Gemmatimonadaceae bacterium
GCTGCGGAAGGAGACCTTCACCTTCCCGTGGCCCAGATCACGGAAGAAGAGGGCGAGCCGGGTGCCGGACACCGAGCGCGCGTGCTCGACGATGCCGTCGAGATCCTCGCTCCGGACCTCGTGCCGCTCGAGCGCGCCCGCGGCGACGGAGATCCAGGTGATGCCGTGCTCCCGGTCGATGGCGAGGGTTTCCAGCGCCTCGCCGAGCAGCTGGAGGCGGCCGATCGGCGCGGAGGCGTAGATGCGCGTGTACATCTCCTCCGGGTCGACGCCCGCGGCGAGAAGCGCGGCGGCGATCGCGTGGCAGCGGGGCGTGGTGTTGCTGAAGCGGAACCCGCCGGTGTCGGTGAGGATCGCTGCGTACAGCGACCGCGCGATCGCGGGGGTGATCTCGAGCCCGAGCGTCACCGCGATGTCGAACACCAGCTCCCCCGTCGCGCAGGCGCTGGTGTCGTCGAGGGTGATCTCGCCGGGCGGCTCGTCGCTCGGCAGGTGGTGATCGACGACGAGCCGCGGGATCCGGAGCTTGCGCACCGTGTCGGCGAGGGCACCGAGTCGCTTCACGTCGCTGATGTCGTGGACGAGCAGCACGTCGGCGTCGCGGAGCGCTGCGGCCCCTTCACCGGTCCGGTCCACGACGTCGTCGCCGAGGAGAAAATCGTACATCGCCGGCCACGGCGTGGGATTGACGATGTACGGCCGCATCCCGCGCTGGGTGAGGAGTCGCGCCAGTGCCGTCCCTGAGCCGCATCCGTCGCCGTCGGCGTTGATGTGCGTGGAGAGCGCGACGCGCCGACCCGGCCGCAGCTCCGCGGCGAGCCGCTCGATGCCGGCTCGCCGGTGGTCGGCGACGGTGAGGAGGTTGGACAGAGACATGTCGCGCGAGCGAGGAAATGGAAACGGCGCCCGCAATACTGCCGGGCGCCGTGTCCAGCTGTCAACCTCGCCGCTCAGTCGCCGGCGGCGGGCGCGACCTCGCCGCGGCCGATGCGCGAGTTGCGAATGCCGTAGACGAAGTAGATCACGAGGCCGAGCACCATCCAGATGATCAGCCGCAGCCAGGTGTCGGAGGGAAGACCGCGCATCATCGCGAGGCAGATGATGATGCCGAGGATGGGCACGATCGGCACGAGGGGCGTGCGGAATGGGCGCGGCAGGTCCGGGCGCTGATAGCGCAGCGCGATGACGCCGCCGCAGACGATCACGAAGGCGAGCAGGGTCCCGATGGAGACCAGCTCCCCGAGGAGGCCGATCGGGAAGAGGCCCGCGACGATCGCCGCGACGAAGCCGGTGAGGATCGTCGTGATGTACGGCGTCTGGAACTTCGGGTGCACCTTGCCGAACACCGCGGGGAGCAGCCCGTCGCGCGACATCGCGAAGAAGATGCGCGGCTGCCCCATGAGCATCACCAGGACGACGGAGGCGAGACCGGCGATCGCGCCGATGTTCACGAGCACGCGCAGCCAGGCGAGCCCGGGGCCGGCCTTCTCGATCGCGACGAACACCGGGTG
>DATAIN010000737.1:0-7895 GCA_036262635.1 Gemmatimonadaceae bacterium
CAGGCGCCCGAGCCGAAGAAGGGAGCCGCTGAGTCATGAACGAGCTGGTGATTCGCATTCGCGATCTGACCCGCGACTACGTGATGGGCAGCGAGACGGTGCGAGCGCTCCGGGGCGTCTCGCTCGAGATCCGCCGGAACGAGTACGTGGCGATCATGGGCCCGTCCGGGTCCGGCAAGTCGACGCTGATGAATCTCATCGGCTGCCTCGACACGCCGAACGAGGGCGAGTACTGGCTCAACGGGCAGCTCGTGTCGTCGATGTCGGACGACGCGCTGGCGCGCGTGCGGAACAAGGAGATCGGGTTCGTCTTCCAGACCTTCAACCTGCTCCCCCGCGCGACGGCGCTGCACAACGTGGAGCTGCCGCTGGTCTACGCCGGCGTGCCCGGCGACGAGCGAAAGCAGCGCGCGATGGAGGCGCTGGAGCGCGTGCAGCTCGGCGGACGCGTGATGCACAAGCCGAACGAGCTCTCGGGCGGACAGCGGCAGCGTGTCGCGATCGCGCGCGCGCTGGTGAACCGTCCGTCGATCCTCCTCGCCGACGAGCCGACGGGAAACCTCGACTCGACGACGTCGGAAGAGATCATGCGCGTCTTCGCGGAGCTCGCGGAGCAGGGACAGACGGTGATCATGGTGACGCACGAGGCGGACATCGCCGCGCATGCGCGGCGCGTGATCGTCCTCCGCGACGGCGTGATCGCGAGCGACGACAAGCGGTCGGCGTTCACCGCGAAAGTCGGCGTCTGACGGCAGCTTCCGCTCCCCCCAATGCCCTTATTCGAAGCAGTCCGCCTCGCCCTCGCGACGATCCGCGCGCAGAAGCTGAAGAGCAGCTTCACGCTGCTCGGGGTGACGATCGGAGTGATGTTCCTCATCGCCGTCGTGTCGATCGTCGAGGGGATGAGCAAGTACATGGAGGAGGATTTCGCCGGGCGGCTGCTCGGCGTGAACACCTTCACGCTGCATCGCTTTCCCTGGTTCAACGGGAACGTGACCGAGGAGATGTGGCGCGAGTGGCAGCGGCGGCCGCGGATCTACTACTCCGATCTGCGCACGGTCACCTCGGTGCTGCCGGAGGGGACACGCTACGCCGTCGAGAGCCAGGACAACGTCCGCGCGCTCTCCCCGTATGCGCGCGTCCGTCAGGTCGACGCGCACGCGGTGGACGGCGACTACTTCACGATCAAGCACTACGACCTCACGAGCGGGCGCACCTTCACCCAGCAGGAGCTCCAGCTCGGGACAACGTCGATGGTGATCGGGAGCGAGGTCGCCTCGTACTTCTTTCCGAACCTCGATCCGATCGGCCGCGAGCTGAAGATCGGCGGGATTCCCTACACCATCATCGGCGTGATCGCGAAGCAGGGGACGCTGTTCGGGCTGTCGCTCGACAAGATGGTGATCGCGCCGTACAAGTCGCCCCTGCACCGCCTGACGAATCCGAAGGGCGACATCGACGGGATCCTCGTCCAGTCGCCGACGGCGGTGGCGATGGACGACGCGATGGAGCAGGTGCGCGAGGTGATGCGCGGCCAGCGCAAGCTGCGGCCGTCGCAACCGGACAACTTCGCGATGGAGACTTCGCAGTCGGCGCTCACCTTCATCATGAAGCTGAAGCGGATGCTGATGGTCGCGGGCACCGCGCTTCCGGCGATCGGGCTGATCGTGGGCGGGCTGGTGATCATGAACATCATGCTCGTGGCGGTCGCGGAGCGCACGCGCGAGATCGGAATCCGGAAGGCCCTCGGCGCGAAGCGGCGCGACATCCTGAGCCAGTTCCTCGTCGAGGCGGCGACGCTGAGCACGATGGGTGCGGTGATCGGCATCCTCATGGGAGCGCTGATCGCCGTCGTGATCGCCGCGAAGACGCCGCTGCCGACGCACGTCGCTCTGTGGTCCGTCATCATGGCGACTCTGCTGGGCACGACCGTCGGGATCGTCGCCGGCGTCTACCCGGCGAGCCGCGCCTCGCGCCTCGACCCGATCGCCGCGCTGCGGCAGGAGTAGCCCATGTCGATGCGCGCGGCAGTGACGAACCTGAAGGAGGGCGTTGGAATCGCCTTCGACGCGATGCGGGCGAACAAGACGCGCGCCGCGCTCACGATCATGGGCGTCGCGGTCGGAGTCTTCGTGGTCGTCGCGATGTCGGCGGCGGTGCACGGGATCAACACGAGCGTCGCGAAGGATCTGGAGTCGGCGGGTCCGACCTCGTTCTACGTCTACAAGCGTCCCATCTCGATGATGAACGCCTGCGACGGGACCGACGAGACCTGCCCCTGGCGGCGCAATCCCCCGCTCACGGTGCGCGAGGCGGAGGCCATCGGCCGACTGCCGACGATCGCGGCCATCACGGCGCACTCGGCGACCGGCGAGAAGGTCCGCTACAAGGACCGACAGCTGAACCAGGTGGGCATCGACGCCTACACCCCGAACTGGACCGAGGTGGACGGGGGCGACATCTACCCCGGACGGAGCTTCACCTCGCAGGAGGGACAGGCGGCGGCGCGCGTCATCATTCTCAACGAGAACGCCGCCAAGGCGCTCTTCGGGGACAGCGACCCGCTCGACAAGCTGGTGGACATCAACGGCCAGCCCTTCCAGGTGATCGGGATCTACCACTACACCGCGAGCTTTCTCGGGAAGCCGGGCTCCGCGCAGAGCGGCGACTCGCCGACGGGGATCATCCCGCTCGAGACGGGGCGGCGCCACCTGCAGATGTCGATGCGCTGGGTGGACTTCACCGTCAAGCCGCGCGCCGAGGTGAAGCAGGTCGAGGCGATCGACGACGTGACGGCGACGCTGCGCTCGCTGCGCGGGCTGCGGCCCGGCCAGGACAACAACTTCGCTGTGACGACGCAGGACCGGCTGCTCGCGGTCTACAACGGATTCTTCGGGACCTTCTTCGTCATCCTGATCGCAATCTCGGCGGTGGGCGTGCTCGTAGGCGGCGTTGGTGTCGTGGCGATCATGATGATCAGCGTCACGGAGCGCACCCGTGAGATCGGCGTCCGAAAGGCGCTCGGCGCCACCCGCTGGACGATCCTCTGGCAGTTCCTGGTCGAGGCGGTGACGCTGACCGGCGTCGGCGCGGCGGCGGGTTTCATCATCGGCGCGGCGATCACGGCGCTCATCCGCTCGCTGACCCCGATCCCCGCGGAGATCCCGCCCAGCGCGATCCTCGCGGCCGTCCTCGGGAGCGTGGTGACCGGGATTGTCTTCGGGATCGTCCCGGCGTTCCGCGCGGCGCGGCTCGATCCGGTGATCGCGCTGCGTTACGAGTAGCCGAAAGGCAAGAGATTCGTCGGGAAGGGCCGCCGGTGATGCGAACCGGCGGCTCTTTTCGTATGCTAGTGCACCATGCGCAACTCCGACGTCGTCGCCAGTGCGCTCGAGCAGATCCGCGCGAACAAGCTGCGGTCGTTCTTCACCCTGCTCGGCATCATCGTCTCCGTGACGTTCCTCGTCGCGGTGGTGGCGATCATCCAGGGGATGAACGCCTACGTGCGCGAGAACCTCGCGAGCGCGGTGATCGGGTCGAATGCGTTCCAGGTGCGGCGCTTCCCCCTGCAGTTCGGGCTGATCGACGACGAGGTGTTCCGGCGCTACGCACGCCGCCCGAAGATCACGCCGGCCGACGCGGAGGTGGTGCGCGCCGCACTTCCCGACGCGCAGGCGGTGAGCCTCCAGTCGGGGTGGCCGACGCCGCAGACGGATCTCGCCTGGCGCGGGCGCGAGCAGCTCGATGTGCCCGTCTTCGGCGTGACGGCGGAGTATCAGGTCGTGCAGGACTACAAGTTCAGCGACGGGCGTCCGCTCAGCGAGCTCGATATCCGCGAGAAGCGACCGGTGGCGATCGTCGGTGCGGACATCGAGGAGAAGCTGTTCGAGGGAGTCGATCCGGTGGGCAAGGAGCTGCGCATCAACGGCTCGCTCTTCACCGTGGTCGGCGTCGTCGCGAAGAAGGGGCGCGTGCTCGGCCAGTCGTTCGACGGCTTCGTGATGATCCCGATCACGCAGTTCGAGATGATGTACGGACGGCGGAGCACGAACACGATCTCGGTGAAGATGCGCGAGGCGGGCGACGTTGCCGGCGCGATGGAGCGGGCCGAGGAGGCGATGCGGGTCGCGCATCACCTGCGGCCCTCGCAGGAGAACGACTTCTCGGTGGAAACGGCGGACGCGCTCATCGCCTTCTGGAAGCAGCTGACGAAGGTGCTGTTCAGCGTCATCCCCGCGGTCGTCGCGATCGGCGTCGTGGTCGGGGGGATCGTGATCATGAACATCATGCTCATGGCGGTGACCGAGCGGACGCGCGAGATCGGCATCCGGAAGGCGGTGGGCGCGACGGCGCGCGACATCCAGCGACAGTTCCTCGCCGAGTCGGTCGCGCTCGCCGCGACGGGGGGCCTGATCGGCGTCGGGGTCGGATGGCTGTTCGCGCTGCTCATCTCGGTCGTCTCTCCCCTGCCCGCCCGCGTCACGCTCTGGTCGATCTTTCTCGCGGTCGGCCTCGGCGCGGGCGTCGGAGTCCTGTTCGGGGTGTATCCCGCCTCGCGCGCCGCGAAGCTGGACCCGATCACCGCGCTGCGGGCCGAGTAGCCGATGCGTCTCGTCGATCGCCTCGATCAGAACCTCACCATCGCCGTCGACACGCTGCGCACGGGGAAGGCGCGATCTGCGCTGACGATACTCGGCGTGGTGATCGGCGTCGCGACGGTGATGGCGATGGCGGCGATCGTCCAGGGGATTCGCGAGCAGATCGTGCACACGATCGAGATCGCGGGGCCGACGACGTTCTACGTGATCCGCTACTTCTCGACGACGCCGGTCGACCCCAATCGGCCGCCGCGCGAGGCGAAGAACAGGCCCGATCTCGTGCCGGAGGAAGCGCAGCGGATCGCGGCCCTTCCCGAGATCGAGTACGCGGCGATCTGGGCGCAGATCTTCGGGCGCGTCGAGTTCTCGGGGGAGCGCACGCAGCAGCTGACGTTCATGGCGGCGGACGACCGCTACACCGAGATCCAGGGCGGTGAGCTCCTCGAGGGGCGCTGGTTCACGAAGGCGGAGCTGAAGAGCGGAACGCCCGTCGCCGTGATCGACCATGACGTCGCGCGCAAGCTGTTCGGGCGCGTCAACCCGATCGACCGGTTCGTGCGACTCGCCGGACGGCCGGCGCGCGTGATCGGCATCTACGCGCCTCCCGAGAACATCTTCGCTCCGCCGGGGCAGCAGGTGGGCGCGATCATCCCGTTCCTCTTCGCCGACCACGCGTTCTACATCGACAAGCTGAACGCGCTCTTCATCTCGGTGAAGCCGCGGCCGGGGATCACGGTGACGGAGGCGCAGGACGCGGTGACGGTCGCGATGCGCGAGGTCCGCTCGCTGCGGCCCGGGCAGCGCAACACCTTCGACATGATCACGCAGGACCAGATCCTCGACACCTTCAACAAGATCACCGGGGTCTTCTTCCTGGTGATGATCGTGCTCTCGGGGGTCGCGCTGATGGTCGGAGGGATCGGCGTGATGGCGATCATGATGGTCTCGGTGACCAGCCGGACGCGCGAGATCGGGGTGCGCAAGGCGCTCGGCGCGACGAACGCGGACATCCTGCTCCAGTTCCTCGTCGAGGCATCGACGCTGACGGGGATCGGTGGACTGATCGGGATCGTCGTAGGCCTCGGCTTCGGCAAGCTCGCGACCCTCGCGATGAGCATCGAGGCGTCCCCGCCGATCGGCCTGACCGCGATCGCCGTGGCGGTCTCCGTGGGGATCGGGATCGCCTTCGGACTGCTCCCGGCGATGCGAGCCGCGCGACTGGACCCGATCGAGGCGCTGCGATACGAGTAGCGGCTCTCGCGATGCACGTTCAGGCGAACGAGCGATGCGCGATGCACGATACGGATGCACGATGGGCGATGCACGAAAAGGCGCTGCCCCTTCGAGCGTCGTGCATCGCCGACCAGCATCCTGCATCGCGCATCGCCGGTTCGTGTGTACGTGCATCGCCCCGTGAGAGTATATTCCGGCCCATGGATTCGGTCGACATTCTGGCGATCGCGGCGCACCGCGACGACGTCGAGCTGACGTGCGGCGGGACGCTGATCAAGGCGGCGGGTCGCGGACAGCGGACGGCGATCCTCGATCTCACACAGGGGGAGATGGGGACGCGTGGGAGCGCGCAGCTCCGCGCCGCCGAGGCGAGCCACGCGGCGGAGATCCTCGGCGTCGCGGCCCGGGAGAACGCGGGGCTGCCTGACGCGGCGATCGAGAACACGCCGGCGGTGCGCGCGAAGCTGGCGACGATCATCCGCAAGTTCCGGCCGCGCGTCGTCATCGCGCCGTCGCCGAAGGGACGGCATCCCGACCACCGTGTCGCGGCGGAGCTGATTCGCGATGCCTGCTTCATCGCGGGGCTGGCGAAGGTCGAGCCCTCGGTGCCGGTCCACCGGCCGCGGAAGGTCATCCACTGCGTCACGTATCGGCAGGACTTCGAGAAGCCGACGTTCGTCGTGGACGTGAGCGCGGAGTTCGAGCGGAAGATGCAGGCGATCCGCTGCTACTCGTCGCAGTTCGAGGGCGCGACGCAGGCAGGCGAGGTCTACCCGAACGGCGAGCCGCTGTACGAGATCGTGCGGCACAACGCGGCGCACTACGGGTCGCTCATCCGCACGCGTTACGGCGAGCCGTTCTTCACCTTCGAGACGATGCGCGTGGACGACGTCGCGGCGCTCGAGGTCTCCACCTTCTGACATGGCCGAGCCCACCGACGAGCTGACGTACACGAGCTACCTCGCGCTCCCCGAGCTTCTCAGGCTGCAGCGGGCGCGATCGAAGCCGGAGCATCCGGACGAGCTGCTCTTCATCGTCGTCCACCAGGCGAGCGAGCTGTGGTTCAAGGTGATCCTCCACGAGCTGGACATCCTGCTCTCGCACATGGAGGCCGACGACGCGCTGGCGGCGCTGGCCGCGTCGAAGCGGGTGAACACGCTCGTGCGGATCGTGACCCATCAGCTCTCGTCGCTCGAGACGCTGCCGCCGCAGCGCTTCGCCGAGTTCCGCGGCTACCTGGGGACGTCGAGCGGATCGCAGAGCGAGCAGTTCCGGGCGATCGAGGCGAAGTCGGGGCTGCGCGATCCGCACTTCATGCAGGCGATCGCCGAGCACGGCGACGCGCCGCCGGCGGTGCAGCACGCGTTAGGCAGACCGACGCTGCAGGAGACCTTCGAGCAGATGGTGGCGCGCGCGGGCACGACGCTCGAGGCGATCTACACCGACCCGGCCCAGACTCCCCTCTTCATGCTCGGCGAGGCGCTGATCGAGTACGAGCAGGGGTTCGCGATGTGGCGATTCCTGCACGTGCAGCTCGTCGAGCGGGTGATCGGCCCGATGACCGGGGGCACGGGCGGGACGCTGGGCGCGAAGTACCTCTCGCGCACGGTGTCGCAGCGCTTCTTTCCCAACCTGTGGGCAGTGCGGGGCAAGTTCTTCGGGGCCGGCAGCGCGAAGTGACGCTGATCGACATCAGCGTCGTCACGGGGACCGGCACGCCGGAGTGGCCGGGCGACACGCGATTCAGCTGCGGCTGGAGCGCGCGGATCGCCGAGGGATCGAGCGTCAACCTGACGACGATCACGTCGAGCCCGCACGTCGGAACCCATGCCGACGCCCCGCTGCACGTGCGCGACGGGGCGCCGGCGGCGGAGCGGCTGCCGATCGACGCGTTCGTCGGTCCGGTGCTCGTGCTCGACGTGTCCGGCCCGCCGCGTGACCTCGGCGAGGAGCTCGCGGAGCGCGTCCCGCGCGGCACGGAGCGGCTGCTCCTGAAGACCGGGGCGTCGATCGCCGAGGGCCGCTTCCCCGCCGACTGGGCGGCGCTGAGCGCCGCGACAGCCG
>DATAIN010000738.1:0-4696 GCA_036262635.1 Gemmatimonadaceae bacterium
GGCTCGCGCGGGCGTACCTTCGGCTTGCGCGGGTGGGCAAGTGCAAGCTTCGGGCCGTACGGTTGAGGCGGGCGACGGGGCGCCGCTCGCCGCACGTCGTGGCGGCCTCTCGACCTCCCCGCTACCGCGCCGCCAGCGTCACCACGCGCGCCTTGCCGGGCGCGACCTTCGCCAGCGCGTTTCGCGTGTCCACCACCACACGCGTCTTCTGCACGAGCCGCGCATAGTCCACCGCGCGGTGATCGGTGACGATCACCACCGCGTCGGCTCGCGCGAGAGTCTCGTCGGTCAGCGCGATCCCCTTCCGCTCGTGGCCGTTCTCGCGGAAGCTGGGCACGTGCGGATCGTGATAGTCCACCGTCGCGCCACGCTCCTCGAGGAGGCGGATGACGTCGAGGGCGGGGCTCTCACGCATGTCGTCGATGTCGCGCTTGTAGGCGACGCCGAGCACCAGGATCCGGCTGCCGCGGACGGACTTGCTGTCGTCGTTCAGCGCGATCACGACCTTCTCGACGACGTACTCCGGCATCGCGCTGTTGATCTCGCTCGCCAGCTCGATGAAGCGCGTCCGGTAGTTGAGCGTCCGCATCTTCCACGCGAGGTAGTGGGGGTCGAGCGGGATGCAGTGCCCGCCGATGCCGGGGCCCGGGGTGAACTTCATGAACCCGAAGGGCTTCGTCGCCGCGGCGTCGATGACCTCCCAGACGTCGACGCCGAGCTTGTCGCACATGATCGCCATCTCGTTCACCATCCCGATGTTCACCGACCGGAAGGTGTTCTCGAGGAGCTTCACGAGCTCCGCCGCCTCGGGAGTGCTCACCGGGACCGTCGTGTCGATGCACGTCTCGTACAGCGCCTTCGCCACCTCGGTGCACGCCGGGGTGATCCCGCCCACGACCTTCGGCGTGTTCCTGGTGTTCCACTTCTCGTTTCCCGGATCGACCCGCTCCGGGCTGAAGGCGAGGAAGACGTCCTTCCCCACCGTCAGGCCTAACGATTCGAGCCGCGGCTGCATCACCTCGCGGGTCGTCCCCGGATAGGTGGTGCTCTCGAGGACGATCAGCAGTCCCGGATGCGCCTGGCGCTTCACCGCCTCGGCGGCGGCGATGACGTAGGTCATGTCCGGATCGCGCGTCTTGGCGAGCGGGGTCGGCACGGCGATCGAGATCGCGTCCGCCTCCCTGAGGCGGCTCTCGTCCGTCGTCGCGCTGAACTTCCCGCTCTTCACGAGGGCGGCGACGTCGCTCGCCGGAACGTCCTGGATGTGCGACTCGCCGCGCATCAGGAGATCCACGACGCGCTTGCTCACGTCGTAGCCGACGACGCGGAAGCCCGCCTTCCCGAACTCGACGGCCAGCGGGAGGCCGACGTAGCCGAGACCGATCACGGCGACGGTCGCCGAGCGGTCGGCGATCCGGCCCAGTAACTGATCCTTCAAGGATTCCTCGGGGGGAGGGACGTGGGAGACGTCAGCGTCCGTAGAACGCGCGGACCGCGCTCGCGACTTCGTCCAGCTGCGACTGCGTGAGCTCCGGGAAGACAGGGAGCGACAATACCTCCGCCGCGGCCTGCTCCGCAACCGGACACTGGCCCTGCTTGTAGCCGAGGTACGCGAAGCATGGCTGCAGGTGGAGCGGAAGCGGGTAGTAGATCGACGAGCCGATCCCCTTCTCCTTCAGGAACGCCTGCAGCTCGTCGCGGCGCTTCGCGCGGATCGTGTACTGGTTGTAGATCGACTCGTTCTTCGGATCGACGTACGGGGTGACGATCCCGTCGATCCCCTTGAACGCGTCATCGTAGAAGCGGGCGTGCTCGCGACGCTTCGCGCTCCACGACGCGAGGTGCGGAAGCTTCGCCTTGAGCACCGCCGCCTGCAGCGAGTCCAGGCGGCTGTTGTACCCGACCTCGTCGTGGAAGTACTGCTTCGCGCCGCCGTGCACGCGGAGCCGCATCAGCCGCTCGGCGACGCCGGCGTCCTGCGTGACGATCATCCCGCCGTCGCCATAGCCGCCGAGGTTCTTGCTCGGGAAGAAGCTGAACGTCCCGATCGTCGCCGCCTCGCCGGCCATCACCCACTTGCCGTCGATCTTCCGGCGCGCGCCGATCGACTGCGCGGCGTCCTCGATCACCGGCAGCGATCCGGCGACCTTCTTCACTTCCTCGATCGGCGCCATCGCGCCGAAGAGGTCCACCGGGATGACCGCCTTCGTCTTCTTCGTGATCCCGCCGGCGATCGCCCGCGGATCGATGTTGAAGGTCTTCGGCTCGATGTCGACGAACACCGGCGTCGCGCCGACGTTGTGAATCGTCCCCGCGGTCGCGAAGAAGGTGAAGGGAGTCGTCACGACCTCGTCGCCGCGGCCGATGTCGAGGGCACGCATCGCGAGGAGGATCGCGTCGGTGCCGTTGGCGCAGCCGATCGCGAACTTCGTGTGCGAGAGCCCCGCGACCTCGCACTCGAGCTGCTTCACCGGCTCGCCGAGGATGAAGAGCTGGCTGTCGACGACATCCATCACGGCCCTGACCATCTCGTCACGGATGGTCTGGTGCTGGGCCTTGAGATCGAGAAGAGGGACGGGCATTGCCAGTGGGCTGGAAGCAGTAAGCTGGAAGCAGGACGCGACTGCGGCAGGTGAGCCAGAAAGGTAAACGCCTTCGCCGTCAGCCTACAGCTTCCCGCCACCGGCGCGCGGACGCCGGCGTCGCGACGTGGCTCGCAACGCCGTCAAAGAGTCACCCGCAGCGGCAGCGGCACTTCGCGGCCGGTCTTCGCGGACTCGTAGATGCCGAGGATCAGCTCGAGCGACTTTCGCCCCGCGCGGCCGTCGGTGTCCGGCGTCGCCTCGCCGCGCAGCACCTTCAGCACGTTGCGGTAGTACGCCTCGTGCCCGAAGCCGTACACGTTCGGCGGGTTGGTCGCCGCCGCTTCGATGAGCTTGTCGTCGTCGTCGTAGTCGGCGAACTGCCAGGTCTCCACCTTGTTCACGGCGGTGCCGGCGATCTTCACCGATCCCTTCTCGCCGAGGATCGTGATCGAACCCTCGAGGTTGCGCGGGAAGGTGAGCATCGTGACCTCGATCGTGCCGAGCGCGCCGTTGCGGAACTTCATGACGGCGATGCCGGTGTCCTCCGCCTCGATGCGCCGGGCGAGCGTCGCGGTCTTCGCGATCACGCTCTCGACGGGGCCGACCAGCCACTGGATCAGGTCGACGTAATGGGACGCCTGGTTCATGAAGGCGCCGCCGTCGAACTCCCAGGTGCCGCGCCAGGGTGCCTGGTCGTAGTACTCCTGCGGGCGCGTCCAGCGGACGGTGGTGTTGGCGAGGTAGATCCGCCCGAAGCGTCCCTTGTCCATCGCGCGCTTCACCAGCTGGATCGGCGCGTTGAGCCGGTTCTGCTTCACGACGAAGAGATGGACGCCGGCGGCGTCGCAGGCCTGGACCAGCTCGTCCGCCGCGGCCAGGGAGATCGCCATCGGCTTCTCGGTGATGACGTGCTTCCCCGCGCGCGCCGCGAGCACGCCGTGCTGCGGGTGAAGGCCCGATGGGGTGCAGAGCACCACCGCGTCGCAGTCGGCCTTCTCCAGCATCTCCGCGTACGACCGGAACCAGGGCACGCGCTGCGCTTCGCCGGCGGCACGCGCCCGCTCCTCCACCGAGTCGCACACGGCGACGAGCCGCAGTCCGTCGAGCTTGTCGAACGCCTCGAAGTGGTTTCCCGAGATTCGCCCACACCCGACGAGCGCGACACGGATGTCGCGCCCGGTGATGATTCCCGCTGTCATCGACTTTCGCTCCCTGTGCGCCGGATCCCCTCCCCCGCCCGCTCGTACGACGAGCCGCACGCGCCGCACGTCCCGACGCCGCCGTCCGGAAGCCGCTCGCCGCACTGGCACATCCAGCCCCGCCGCCGCGCCGGCACGCCGACCATCATCGCGTACGGCGGGACGTCCGTCGTCACCACGGCGCCCGCGCCGATGAAGGCGTACTCGCCGAGCGTGACGCCGCAGACGATCGTCGCGTTCGCGCCGATCGACGCGCCGCGGCGGACGAGCGTCCGCCGGTACTCGTTCTTCCGCGAGACGTGGCTGCGCGGATTGAGCACGTTGGTGAATACCATCGACGGCCCGCAGAACACGTCGTCCTCGAGCTCGACGCCCTCGTAGATGGAGACGTTGTTCTGGATCTTCACGTTGTCGCCGATCCGCGTTCCCGACATCACGACGACGTTCTGACCGAGGCTGCTCCGCTCGCCGATCACCGCGCCGGGCATGACGTGGCAGAAGTGCCAGACCTTGGTGCCCTTGCCGATCGTCGCGCCGTCGTCGACGTAGGCCGACTCGTGGACGAAGTAGTCGCTCATCGGCCGCTGCGCGCGAGGGTCCGCGCGTCGGGGATCAGCGCGTGCCACTCCTGGAGCGGTCGCACCGAGGTCTCCCGCGACCGCAGCGAGAGGATCGCGTCGCTCGCCGCGCTCGCCGCGGAGAGCGTGGTCGTGTACGCGGTGCGATGGCTGATCGCCCCCTGGCGCAGCGCGTAGTCGTCGTGCTGGGCGTGCTTGCCTAACGGCGTGTTGACGAGGAGCTGGACCTGGCCGTTGACGATCATGTCGAGGCAGTTCGGGCGCCCCTCGTGCACCTTGAAGGTGCGCTCCGCCGGGATCCCGCGGCCGCGCAGGAAGCGCGCCGTCCCCTCGG
>DATAIN010000739.1:0-4481 GCA_036262635.1 Gemmatimonadaceae bacterium
CGGACGCAGGGCCAGGATACGATCCTTCCGGTCGAGATCACGATTTTTTCCGACAAGTCGTTCACCTTCATCACCAAGACCCCGCCCGCGGCGGTCCTGCTGAAGAAGGAAGCCGGCATCGAGAAGGGCTCGGGCGCGCCTAACCGCACGAAAGTCGGGAAGGTGACCAAGGCCCAGATCAAGAAGATCGCCGAGATCAAGATGCCCGACCTCAACTGCGACACGCTCGAGTCGGCGATGGCGATGGTAGCCGGCGCCGCTCGCTCGATGGGACTGGAGGTCAAGGAATGACCACCCACGCCCACGGCAAGAGGTACCGGAAGAGCGCCGAGAAGCGCACCGAAGGTCAGGCTTACCAGTCGAAGCAGGCGCTCGAGCTGGTGAAGTCCGGTGCCTTCGCGAAGTTCGACGAGACGGTCGAGGTGGCGGTTCGCCTCGGCGTCGACCCGCGCCACGCCGACCAGGTCGTGCGCGGCACGGTCGTGCTCCCCGCGGGAACCGGCAAGTCGGTTCGCGTGCTCGTCATCGCGGTCGGCGACAAGGCGCGCGAGGCGGAGCAGGCGGGTGCCGATTTCGTCGGCGCCGAGTTCGTGCAGAAGATCAAGGACGGCTGGCTCGACTTCGACGTCCTGATCGCGACCCCGGACCAGATGGGGCAGGTCGGCCAGCTCGGTCGCGTGCTCGGTCCGCGTGGTCTCATGCCGAACCCGAAGGCCGGCACCGTGACGTTCGACGTCGCGCGTGCGGTCCGCGAGACGAAGGCCGGCAAGATCGAGTTCCGCGTCGACAAGGGCGGCAACGTCCACGCGCCGATCGGGAAGGTTTCCTTCCCGCTCGAGTCGCTGGAGACGAACTTCGGCGCGCTGATGGACCAGCTCGTCCGCTCCAAGCCGACCGCGGCGAAGGGCGTCTACATCCGGAACGTCTCGGTGTCGAGCACGATGGGCCCCGGAGTTCTCGTCGACGCCACCCCATACCGGTAACGAGCGATGAAGCGCAATGACAAGGAGCAGCTCGTCACCGAGCTCTCGACGAAGATCAAGGACGCGAAAGCGCTCTACTATACGGACTTCACGGGACTGAACGTGAAGCGGATGACGGACCTGCGCCGCAAGCTGAAGAAGGCGGGCGTGGAGTACGTCGTCATCAAGAACACCCTCGCTCTCCGTGCCGTGAACGAGAGCGGACTGGTGGGCACCCGGCTCAAGGGACCGACGGGGCTCATCGTCAGCAAGGACCCGGTGTCCGCGGCGAAGATCATCACCGATTTCGCCAAGGAGAACGAGCAGCGGCCGGCGGTCAAGGGCGGCATGCTCGAGGGCGTCTCGATCGACGAGGCGCAGGTGAAGAAGCTGGCCTCGATGCCCTCGCGCGAGCAGATGCTCGCCGAGCTCGGCGCCGGGCTTCAGTCCCCGATGGCCGCCTTCGTCGGCGCGCTCAACGGGCTGCTCTACATGTTCGCAGGTGCTCTCGATGCGCTGAAGACCCAGCGCGAGGGAGCGAACTAAGGTCCCAGGCGGAGACGGCGGCGCGTCGAGTGGACGCACCCCAGCCTGATTCACTTCCCAGGATTCGCCTGGGCTTTACGGGAGAACACGACAATGGCTAACGCGACCATGAGCAAGGACGAGATCCTCGATGCGATCGGCAACATGTCGGTCTTCGAGCTCGCCGAGCTGATCGAGGCTTTCAAGAGCAAGTTCAACGTCACCATCGCAGCTGCCCCGGTGGGCGGCGCGGCCCCCGCCGCTGGCGGCGCGGGCGGTGGCGCGGCGGCGGCGGCCGAGGAGCAGACGGAGTTCACCGTCACGCTCAAGGATGCCGGCGCGAAGAAGATCCAGGTCATCAAGGTCGTCCGTGAGATCACCGGCCTTGGCCTCAAGGAGGCGAAGGATCTGGTGGATGGCGCCCCGCAGGCGGTGAAGGCGGGCGTCTCGAAGGACGAGGCGAACCAGATCAAGGCCAAGCTCGAGGAGCAGGGCGCGGCTGTCGAGGTGAAGTAAGGACGCGGGCCTCCCGGATGCGGGGAGACAACCCCCGCATCCGGCACCGGCCCCACTCCTCACTTCACCCGGCTGCCACTGTGATCAGTTCCTCTCGGAACACAATCGAAGTTCTAGTTAGCTCCGACCCCCGCGCCACGGCAGAGCCTGGCGGCGGGGGATGCGGAGCATTTTTGGCCTGCCCGCGGGTGAGACATGCCTAGTCAGATGAAGCAGATTTCCTTCGCGAAGCTCGAGCAGGGGATGGACATGCCCCATCTCCTCGATATCCAGACGCGCGCCTTCGAGGCGCTGCTGCAGCTGGATGCGGCTTCGCATGACCGTGAGGATGTCGGACTGGAGCGGGTCTTCAAGGACCTGTTCCCGATCACCGACGTCCACGAAAACTTTTCCCTCGAGTTCGTGCGCTACCACCTCGGCGAGCCGAAGTACTCGGTCGAGGAGTGCATCGAACGCGACATGACTTATTCCGCCCCGCTGAAGGCGACGCTGCAGCTCGTCATCAACGAGGAAGTCAACGGGGTCAAGCGCCCGCGGAACATCATCGAGAAGGAAGTCTATCTCGGCGAGCTGCCGGTGCTCACCTCCCTCGGCACCTTCGTCATCAACGGCGCCGAGCGCGTGATCGTCAGCCAGCTGCACCGCTCGCCGGGCGTCGTGTTCGAGGAGAGCACGCACCCGAACGGCCAGCGGCTCATCTCGTCGCGCATCATCCCCTTCCGGGGCTCGTGGGTCGAGTTCACGGTCGACATCCACGATGTCGTCTACGTGCACATCGACAAGAAGAAGAAGTTCCCCGCCACGGCGCTCCTTCGCGCCTTCGGCTACGGGAACAACTCGGACATCCTCCGCCTCTTCTTCGCGGTCCGCGACCTGGACCTGAACAAGAAGCGCGAGAGCCGCGTCGACCAGCGCGAGGTGCTCGGCGCGATCATCGCCGAGGACATCGCCCTCCCGGGCGAGGCGACCGCCGAGGACGCGCCGAAGGCGCGCACCAAGAAGGCGCGCGCCGAGCGCGAGCGCGCGGAGAACATCCTGCTCGTGAAGGAAGGCGACGAGCTCACCGAGGAGGTGCTGAACCGCCTCCGCCGTCAGAAGATCGACACGGTGAAGGTCTTCGCCTCCTACATGACGATCGACCTCCGCGACGAGGTGGACGCGATCGAGCGCGGTGAGCGCCCGACGCGCCGCGTGCTCGCCGTCGACGCCGTCGACCCGGAGACGGGCGAGGTCGTCGCCGACGTCGGCCAGTCGCTGACCGACGCGCTCATCCGCAAGCTCCGCAAGGCCGAGATCAACAAGGTCCAGGTCTTCGTCGCCTCCGGGCGCGCGGAGTCGATGCTGATCAAGAACACGCTCGCCAAGGATCCGACGAGCGACGAGAAGGAAGCGCTCCAGCAGATCTACACGCTGCTCCGGCCCGGCGACGCGCCGAACATGGAGACGGCGAAGCAGGCGCTCGAGCGGCTCTTCTTCTCGCCGAAGCGCTACGACCTCGGTCGCGTCGGCCGCTACAAGATCAACCAGCGGCTCGCGCTCTCGACCCCGGCGGACGTCACCGTGCTCACGCGCGAGGACTTCGTGGCGATCATCCGCTACCTCGTGGAGCTCCACGAGGGCCGCGGCCACGTCGACGACATCGATCACCTCGGCAACCGGCGCATCCGCTCGGTGGGCGAGCTGATCGCGAACCAGTTCTCGGTCGGTCTCTCCCGCATGGCGCGCCTGGTGAAGGAGCGCATGTCGATCAACACCGATCCGGAGAAGATCTCGCTCGACGACCTGGTGAACGCGCGGACGGTGAGCGCGGTCATCCAGGCGTTCTTCGGCTCGTCGCAGCTGTCGCAGTTCATGGATCAGACCAACCCCCTCGCCGAGCTGACGCACAAGCGTCGTCTCTCGGCGCTCGGCCCGGGCGGTCTGACGCGCGAGCGCGCCGGCTTCGAAGTCCGCGACGTGCACTATTCGCAGTACGGGCGCATGTGCCCGATCGAGACGCCGGAAGGTCCGAACATCGGCCTGATCACGTCGCTGGCGTGCTACGCGCGCGTCAACGACCTCGGCTTCGTCGAGACGCCGTACTTCGTCGTGAAGAACGGCAAGGTGACGGGCGACCTCGAGTGGCTCGACGCCAACCGCGAGGAGGACGTCATCATCGCGCAGGCGAACGCGCCGCTGAACGAGGACGGCTCGTTCGTCGACGAGCTGGTGCTCGCCCGGCAGCAGGGTGACGTGCCGCTCGTCCCGCCGGATCGCATCGACTACATGGACGTCGCGCCCGAGCAGCTCGTCTCGATCGCCGCGGCGCTCATCCCGTTCCTCGAGCACGACGACGCGAACCGCGCCCTCATGGGCTCGAACATGCAGCGCCAGTCGGTGCCGCTCCTCAACCCGCGGACGCCGCTCGTCGGCACGGGGCTCGAGGAGAAGGTGGCGGTGGACTCGGGCGCGGTGGTCATCGCGCGCCGGGCCGGCGTC
>DATAIN010000740.1:0-2128 GCA_036262635.1 Gemmatimonadaceae bacterium
CCTCGTCGATCAGAGCCGCGAGCCAGAGCCGCAGCTCGCAGAGCCAGACCGCGGTCGGGTTGCTATCCACGCCGAAGATCGAACGGGCGAGCGTCTCGCGACGGAGGGTCGAGGGATCGCCCGGGGCGCCGCAACGCGCCCGGAGATCGGCGACACGCTCGAGGGCATGGACGAGGAACGCTCCAGATCCACACGCGGGGTCGACGAGGCGCAGCGCGCTGAGCGCGGATGCAGCGCGTGCGCGATCGCCGACGTCGGCCTCGCCGCCCGCGACGAGCGTGCGCGCGGCTTCATCCCGCATTCCCTGCGACGCGATGTACGACACCAGCGCCTCCGACGTCGCCTCGGCGACGATCTGGTGTGGCGTGTAGAAAGCGCCGCTCGCACGACGCTCGCGCGAGGCCATCAGCGTCTCGAAGGCGCGGCCGAGCATCTCGGGATCGACGGCCGCCTCCGAGAGTCCCACTGCCTGCTCGCGCGTCGTGAGGCGGTAGCGCGACAGCAGCTCGTCGACGACCGGCGTCAGCGCCTCGTCGGGAAAGCGCGTCGCCCGCCAGTGGCGCTCGAGTGGTGAACGCGTGAAGAGTCCACCGTTCAGGTACGGCAAGCGGCCAAACGCTCGCGCGCGAGGAGCGCGCGCGGGCGGCGGCGTGTTCAGCGTCCCGAAGAAGAGCGGATCGATCACCCGGCGGTGGATCCCGCCGCCCGTGGCGATCGCGTCGGCGAAGCGGTTCGCGAGAAATTCGCGGTCGCCGTCGAGCCATCCCTTCGCCTCGAGGAAGGCGAGAAAGACGAGCCGCGACGTCGCCAGGAGCGCCAGGGTGCGCCGATCGTCGTCGCCGATGCGGCGCGGCAGCGTCTCCGCTGCACCGTCGACGATCGACGCGAGCGTCCGGTAGAAGCGACGCGTGAGCGCCTCGCGTCCGAGCACCTCGAGCCAGCGCGCGTGCCGCAGCGTCTCCGATCCGTCCCCGGCGGCGGCGAGGGCGCAGAGCGTCTCGGCGTCGCTGTCCATCACCCGCGCGCGATCCACGAGCAGGAGCGTGATGCGCGGCGTGGCCCGATCGGCGTTCCAGGTCGCGATCGCTCGTACCGTCCCCGATGCATCCTCGGCGACGAGAAGCCACAGAAGCTGTGGGGCTCGGCGCGCGAGCGCGGACGCCGTCGATCGCACGACGTCGCGAAGCGAGGCGTGGGTGCGGAGGAGGATGGCGCGGGTCGCGCCGCGACCGCCGATCACCGCCGCGTCCGCGATTCCTTCGGTCAGGCCGAGGGCCGCGAGGGAGGACGCGTGGAGGGGAAGGGGTGCGGCGTCGAACGCCGCCGCCGCCGCGATCGCCGCGAGCGACGCACGGCCGGGCTCGGCCGCGAGCAGCGTTGCGGCGGCGCGCAGAGAGAGCACGCCGCAACGTGACGCGAAGCTGCCCGGGGAGGGTTACCAACCTAACGCGACGGCCGTCGAAAGCCTGCACGCCGCGCCACCACCCCAATGGAGACCCCAACAATGACTCGCCTTACCCGCCTCGCCCTCGTGCTCGCCGCCGCGACGATCCTCCCGGCCGCCGCCGCGGCGCAATCGCTCCCCTTCCGCGCCGGCCAGTGGGGCGCGGAGTTCAAGTCGGGCGATCTCACGACGGCGGGCGTGATGCGCTTCCTCACGCCAGGCACGGCACTGGTCCTCGACGTCGGTATCATCGATGTCGGGGCGGAGACGGACGACAACGTCAGCAGCGGCAAGGACGAGAATTCGCTCAGCCTCCTCAATGCGCGCCTCGGATTGCGGAGCTACCGCCCGCTCGCGAACCGCGTCGCGGGCTTCTGGACCGCTGGACTCGAGGTCGCGCGCGCGAGCGAGGACCAGACCGTTCCCGGGGTCTTCGGACCCGAGAAGGTCAAGCAGACGCAGAGGCATTATGGCGTCTTCGGCCAGCTCGGCGCGGACTACCACGTCACGAACAACCTCGCCGTCGGCATGGCCTTCGACGTCACCTATGCCAGGATCAGCGGCGAACAGGAGTCGACGAACAGCAACGTGGACCTCACCGGCCACCGCTTCACGGCGACGTTCACACCGGTGCGCGTCTCGCTCTTCTTCTGAGCCGGCCGTTTCCCCGCGAGCGCGGCGCCG
>DATAIN010000741.1:0-2929 GCA_036262635.1 Gemmatimonadaceae bacterium
GCGACCGGGGCGCCGCGGACGGCGACGCGTAGCTCCGGCGCCGGCCCCCGCGCCCCCGGCGGGACCGGTTACCGTTAGGCGAGCGCGACCGGAGGCCGAGGGGCTTCTTGCGCCCCCGAGCCGGCCGCGATACGTTCTGCCCCCTTCGCCGACGCCGGCGACGATTTCCTCCCACACGATTCACGGAAAGCCACGCCGTTAGGCAGCGCGCCCCCTGCGCGCGCCGCGGCGCGTCCCGCCTTGCCCGCGCCATGCCGACGCGGGAAGTCCTGCGACGCCGCAGGCGGTCGTTCACGCCGCAGTTCCGTTCGTCCACCGAGGAGGAAGCTGTGAAGAGACTGGGAATGCTCACCATCGTCGCGGTCGGAGTCGTCGCCTGCCAGGATGCCGCCGCCCCCACCGCGCCCGAAGCCCGTACCGAGCCGGTGGTCGCGCCGGTCGCGCAGGCCATCCCGAACCAGTACATCGTCGTGCTGCGTGAGGGGTCGGGCGACTTCCACACGATGGTCGGCCGCTATGCGCTCAAGGCCGGGGCGAAGGTGAAGTACGAGTACAGCGCGGTCATCCACGGCTTCGCCGGCGTGATGAGCGCCGAGGCCGCGGCGGCGCTGGCGAAGGACCCCGGGGTCGCCTACGTCGAGCAGGACCAGGTGATGCACACCACGACGACGCAGTCGGGCGCGACGTGGGGGATCGACCGCATCGACCAGCGCAGCCTCCCGCTCTCGGGGACGTACACGTACACGTCCACTGGAACCGGCGTCCGCGCCTACATCATCGACACGGGCATCCAGACCAGCCACCCGCAATTCGGCGGGCGCGCGAGCGCGGTGTATGATGCGTTCGGGGGGAACGGCCAGGATTGCAACGGCCACGGCACCCACGTCGCCGGCACGGTCGGATCGTCGACGTACGGCGTGGCGAAGAACGTCTATCTGCGCGCGGTGCGCGTGCTCGACTGCAACGGCTCCGGCTCGAACTCCGGCGTCATCGCGGGGATGGACTGGGTGCGGACCAACGCGATCAAGCCGGCGGTCGCGAACATGTCGCTCGGCGGCGGCTACTCGTCAGCGGTAAACAGCTCGGCGACGAATCTCGCGAACTCCGGCGTGCTGCTCGCGGTCGCGGCGGGAAACAGCAGCGCCGACGCGTGCAACTCGTCGCCCTCGAGCGCGAGCGGCACGATCACCGTCGCCGCGTCGACGAGCACCGATGCGCGGGCGAGCTACTCGAACTACGGCGGCTGCGTGGACATCTACGCGCCCGGCTCGAGCATCACCTCCACCTGGCTGAACGGCGGCACGAACACCATCAGCGGCACCTCGATGGCGACGCCGCACGTGACCGGAGTGGCCGCGCTCTACAAGGCGACCTATGGTGACGCCGCGAGCTCCACGGTCATCAGCTGGCTCACCGGCAACGCGACCAGCGGCGTGATCTCGGGGAACGTCTCGGGAACGCCCAACCGGCTGCTCTACAAGAGCACCCTCTGACGCGGCAGGTCGGCGGCGGCGGGAAGGTTCCGCCGCCGCCGGTCTTGCGCCGGGCAAACAATAGTCTTACAATCGCCACCCGCCGGGCCATCACGCCGCGGCGTCCGCACCACCGTCCCACCCCCCGCGACGCAGCGGGATCCAGCACAACCCGCGGCTTCTGCCTAACGCGAAGCCCGATCTTCCGTCGTCCATCGTCGGGCGCGACCCTGTGTCGCCGCCCTGCCTGGTATTGGCCCGGCGCGCTCCGCGCCGAGTCGTGTGTCCCCAACCCGGAAGGTTGAAGATGAAGAAGGCTGGACTCCTCGCGTTCGTCGCGCTCGGCTTCGCCGCGTGCCAGGACTCGCCGACGGCCGCTCGCACGCCGAGCGACGCTCCGGATGCTCCGGAGCTGGTGTCAAACCACTACATCGTCGTGCTCGCCGACGGCAGCGGACCGCAGCTGAGCGCCTCGCTCGCGGCGCGGGCCGGGGTGAAGGTGACGCACAGCTACGGCGCCGCCCTCAAGGGCTTCGCCGGCGAGATGAGCGCCGCCGTCGCCGCGGAGCTCGCGCGCGATCCGCGCGTGAAGTACGTCGAGCAGGATCAGGTGATGCGCGCGAGCACGACGCAGACCGGCGCGACCTGGGGAATCGATCGCATCGACCAGCGCGCGCGCCCGACCGACGGGTCGTACACGTACAACTCGACCGGCGCCGGGGTCACCGCCTACATCATCGACACCGGAATCCTCTTCTCGCACTCCGAGTTCGGCGGGCGCGCGGTGACGGGGGTCGACGAGGTCACCGCCGGTGGAAACGCGCAGGACTGCAACGGCCACGGCACGCACGTCTCGGGTACCGTCGGCGGCGCGACGTACGGCGTCGCGAAGGGCGTCAGCCTCGTCGCGGTGCGCGTGCTCGACTGCGGCGGCTCGGGCTCGACCTCGGGCGTCATCGCCGGGGTGAACTGGGTCGCGGCGAACCATGCGTCACCGGCGGTCGCCAACATGAGCCTCGGCGGCGGTGCCTCGACCGCGCTCGATGACGCGGTGCGCGGCGCGATCGCCTCGGGCGTCACCTTCGGCGTCGCGGCGGGGAACGGCAACTTCATCGGCATCGCGCAGGACGCCTGCAAGTACTCGCCGGCGCGCGTCGCGGAAGCGATCACCGTCGGCGCGACGACGAACACCGACGCGAAGACCTCGTGGTCGAACTACGGGAACTGCGTCGACCTCTTCGCGCCGGGCAACAACATCACCTCGTCGTGGTACACCTCGAACACGGCGACCAACACGATCAGCGGCACCTCGATGGCGACGCCGCACGTGGTGGGCGTCGCGGCGCAGTATCTCGCCGCGAACCCGACGGCGACCCCGCAGCATGTGCGCGACGCGATCGTCGGCAACGCGACGCAGGGGATCGTGACGAGCTCGAAGACGGTCAACAACCATCTGC
>DATAIN010000742.1:0-3740 GCA_036262635.1 Gemmatimonadaceae bacterium
CTCATCACCCGGCGCGGCCGCGCCATCCTGCGGGCGTCGGGGCTCGACGTCGACATCACCCCACTCGTCATTGGCGAGGGAGCGCCGCAGGAAGTGCGCGACGCGCTCGTCGCGCGGACTGTCCGTGCCGACACCGCGCACTGACACGTCCCACGGGCGCCGCGCCTCCTTCGCGTCGATCGCCGCTGCGCTCGCCGCTTCGATCCTCCTGCTCTTTCTCGCCCTCCCGACCGGATCGCTCGTCGTGTCAGGCGGGGCGGCGGGAGCGTCTGGCCTGCTGCGCGACCACGAGCTTCGCCGTGCGATCGCGCTCAGTGCGGGAGCGGCGACGATCGCGACTGCCCTCGTCGCGCTGCTCGGGACGCCCCTCGCGTGGCTCCTCGCGCGTCGTCGCTTTCGTGGCGGTGCACTGGTCGAGGCGGTCCTCGACCTGCCGCTGCTCATCCCGCATCCCGTCGCCGGCCTCGCGCTCCTCCTCCTCCTCGCGCGCGACGCGCCACTCGGCGGGGCACTCTTCGCGCTCGGCCTGCGCGTCATCGGCACGCCGGTCGGGATCGTCGCCGCGATGGCGTTCGTCGCCGCGCCCCTCTTCGTGAGCGCGGCGCGCGAGGCGATCGCACGGGTCGACGTCCGCTACGAGCACGTGGCCCGCACGCTCGGCGACAACGGCTGGCGTGCCTTCCGGCGAGTGACGCTTCCCCTCGCGGGCCGTGGGATTCTCGCCGGCGCGGTGGTGACGTGGGCGCGCGCGGTGAGCGAGTTCGGCGCGATCGTCGTCGTCGCCTACCATCCGCGCGTGGCGAGCGTGCTCGCCTACGACCGCTTCACGTCGTTCGGAATCGCCGAGGCGCTGCCCGTGGCCGCGGCGCTCGTGATCGTCGCGCTTGTGCCGCTCGTCGTGCTGCGCGCGCTGCGCGTGGAGCGGGCGGCGTGATCCGCATTCGCGCCCTCCAGTCGGGCTCGGGGAGCTTCGCCCTGCGCTTCGTCTCACTCGACGTCGAGAGCGCCGAGTATGCCGTGGTGCTCGGCGCCGCCGGGGCGGGGAAGACGACGCTGCTCGAGACGATCGCGGGGATCCGCCGCGCCACCGGCGGCACGATCGCGATCGACGGCCGCGATATCACCCACGAGCCGCCCGAGCGGCGCGGCGTCGCGATGGTCTACCAGCACGACTACCTCTTTCCTCACCTCGACGTCGCGGCCAACATCGCGTACGGCGCCCGCGACCGCGCCGACGCGCGCGCGGCGGCGGAGCTCGCGGGCGCGGCGGCGCTGCTCGAGCGCGACGTCCGGTCGCTGAGCGGCGGCGAGCGCCAGCTCGTCGCGCTGGCCCGCGCGCTCGCGACGCGCGCTCGCGTCCTCCTGCTCGACGAGCCCTTCGGCGCGCTCGACCCGCCGCGTCGCGCGGCGATGCGGCGAACGCTGCGCGACGTCCAGCGGCGCGAGCCGCTCACGGTCGTCCACGTCACGCACGACGTCGCCGAGGCTGCGCTCCTAGCCGACCGGATCGCCCTCCTCGACGACGGCGCGCTCCTCCAGACCGGCCCCGCGCCCGACGTGTTCGCGCATCCGGTCTCGGTACGGGCCGCCGAGCTGCTCGGCGCCGAGAACGTCTTCGCGGGACGCGTGGTCGGTCGCGGTGACGGGCTCGTCGAGTTCCGTACCGGCTCGCTCGTCCTCCACGCCCTCGCCGACGAGTCGCCGGAAGGCGCGACGCACGCCGTCGTCCATGCCGGTGAGATCGTCGTCGCGCGCGAAGCGGCGCGCAGCTCGGCGCGAAACTCCGTGGTTGGGCGCGTCTCGTCGGTCACGTCCACAGGCGCGCTGGCCCGCATCGAGTTGGAGGTGAGCGGAACGCCGCTCGTCGCCTCCATCACCGCCAGCTCGGCGCGCGAGCTCGCGCTGCGGGAAGGCGACGAGGTGCACGCCAGCTGGAAAGCAACCGCCGTCCGGCTGTGCTAGTTATCTGGGACGGCTCCTGTCCGCCGACTTTCACACAGAGAACGCAGAGAGCACGGAGGGCCACAGAGGACCAACGATGGGTGTGCCCGTCTCTGTGGCCCTCTGTGTACCTCGGCGTTTCTGTGGTGAAACAACAGCTCAGTAATTGACCGAGGCGCTCGGATGACGTTTCAGCGCGAGGGCAGAAAGCGCTTCGGGAATTTGCGCATCGCCGTTACCAGCAGGTTTGAGGAATGTTCACGTAGAGATCGTCGCCCTCTCCCATATTCGTCAGGCCGTCCGACGTGACCTTCAGGCGAAGCGCGACGTAGGTGTCGTTGTCCCAGCAGGTGATCGTCTGCGTCAGCGTCGGGGAGTAGCCGACCTGCGACCATGTCCCGGTGTTGTAGTAGTCACGTTCCCAGACGTAGCTGTAGCTTCCATTCCCGCCGCTCACCGTCGACGTCCACGTGTAATCCCCGGCGGCCGTGATCGAGAGCCGCGCGTTGGTCGGCTTCTTTACCGTTACCAGGATCCCAGGATAGAGCGTGCGGATCGCGGTAACGTCGGCGCCGCTGAATCCGTTCCAGCCTTCGGTGGCGGTGCATCCGTTCATCACCGACGCGCCATCGGTCGGTGGGGTCCCCGGAATCTGGTTGGCGCCTTCCGTGCCGGGGCCTTCGCTTCTGTTGATGCAGGGATTGTACTGCCAGTTGGTGTGGCGGAAGCCGACGGTATGCCCCAGCTCGTGCACCATGTTCCGCAGCTTCGTCGACGCGTCGTTCGGCGTCGGGAGGAACCCAGGGTTGACCCTGATGGTCGGACCGGGTTCGTTGACCGCGCCCGCGCCTGGCCAGGATGCGAGGGCGGCGTTGTTGCTACCGATGGAGTAGTCGACGATGACAGTGATGTCACCCGGCGAACCCTCCGTCATCCGAACCCCAGCGCCGTTGAGCGAGCTCCACGCGTCCATCGCAAGTCGCGTGGCGCTCAGCCAGTCCGGATACGACGCGAGCGCGGTCAGATCCACGACGATCGATTGGACCTGGGGCTGCCCGACGATGACGTTCGTTCGCCATTGGCGTGGTGAGAGGCGGTCCCACGCGTCGTTCGTCGTCGGCCAGCGCGAGAGTTGCTCCTTGGTGATCGTGATGTCCTGCTCGACGACGAAGTAGCTGCCGTAGTCCATCGCCCCGCGAACATCGAAGCCGATCTGACTCAACTGTGCCACGAAGGGGTCGTCGGCACGAGCCGGGACACCGCGCGGTGCCGCCGGATCGGTGATGCGGCCAGCTTCATCGCACGCGGTAAGAGCAAGAACGGCGAGAGTCACCGCGAGTAGTGCGTGCCTGCGGGTTCGAGACGTCATGAGCTCCTCCATGAGGGGGCCCTCGGATTGAGGGCGCCAGTCGACGTTGGATGCCCGCATCGGCATCTCGCGTTAGGCTACACGGCGCCATGTGGATGAGCAAGTCTTAATCTCATCCTTGGCCGAGTAGGCTGGTTGAGCTCAGGGAGGAAGTACTTCTGCGCGCTCCGACGAAATGCGGACGCCAACCGCGTTCAGCAGCGCGCGCCAGCTCATCATGGCACAACCGACGCGCGCCGGATACTTCGCGACGGGCTCGAAGGCGACCAGCGGCCCCAAGGCTTCACGCGTGACCGGCTCCTTCGTGAGCAGCTTCTCGAGCGCCGCCGCCGTGCGTGCGACGGCGCCGAGTGTCGCGCCGCGAGCGAGGTCGCTCATCATGGATGCCGATGCCTGCGAGATCGAGCAGCCGCGCCCCGTGAACTTCACC
>DATAIN010000743.1:0-2180 GCA_036262635.1 Gemmatimonadaceae bacterium
GGTGGGGACGGGGTGGGGACGGAGTGGGGACGGAGTGGGGACGGAGTGGGGACGGAGTAGGGACGGAGTGGGGGGCGTGCCCCGCCCTGCCCTCGTTCGTCCATTAAGTCCATGCCGCCGCGGTTTCTCACCCCGTCTCCCACGCCGACTCCCGGGTCGGCCCCCGCGATTCCGGACGTTTCTCCGGCGGCGATCGCGGCACTCTGGGAAACCTCGATCCTCCAGGCGACCGGGATCATCTCGCGCGGTCTCGCCTGCGCCTCCGGCGCGGGAACGAAGGGTCCGGGTGTGACGCTGCTCACACTGCCGAGCGCCGCTGCGCACACCACCACCGAGTTCTTCACCGACGTCGCGGTGGCGACGGGGGACTACGAGGGATACGCGCGTCAGGCGCGCACGGCGGGTGGCGGCGCCTTCGCGGTGCTCCCCCTCCACGACGAGACCGCGGACGACACGAACGACGACGGCGCGCTCGCGGTGATGAACGTCGGCGCGCTCCTCGTCGTCCTCGACGGTGTGCGCAACTGGTCGGAGGCGGATCGCCTCCTCGTCACCAGCGTCGCATCGCTACTCGCGACGACGATCGAGCTGCACCAGGAGCTCGCGCAGCACGTGCTCGTCGAGGACGAGCTGCGCCAGCGCGCCCTGCGCGACTCGCTGACCGGGATCCCGAACAGCGCGCTCTTCCTCGACCGCCTGGCACACGCGATCGAGCGAGCGCGCCGCCACAAGGAGTTCCGCTTCGCGGTGCTCGCCCTCGACCTCGATCGCTTCCAGTCGATCAACAACAGCCTCGGTCGCGAGGTCGGCGACGAGGTGCTGACGACGATCGCGCGCCGGCTGGAGTCGTGCGTGCGCGGGGAGGACATGGTCGCGCGGTCGGGGGGCGACGAGTTCTCGATCCTCCTCGAGAGCCTCTCCGACGACAGCGACGGCGGCCGCGTCGCGGCGCGCATGCTCCGCGCCATCGCCGCGCCGGTCGAGACGAGCGAGGGGGAGGTGTTCACCTCGGCGAGCATCGGGATCGTGCTCAGCTCCTCCGGACTGGACGCGCCGCAGCGGCTGCTCCAGCAGGCGGGGATCGCGATGTCGCGCGCGAAGAGCGCGGGGCGCGCGCGCTACGAGATGTTCGACGGAGTGATGCACGCGAAGGCGCTGGCCCGCCTGCGCATGGAGACCGATCTCCGTCACGCGCTCGAGCGCAACGAGTTCGAGCTGTACTACCAGCCGCTCGTGACGCTCGGCAGCGGGCGCATCACCGAGCTCGAGGCACTCATCCGCTGGCGCCATCCGCGGCGCGGAATCGTTCCCCCGCTCGATTTCATCCCGGTCGCCGAGGACACGGGGCTCATCGTCCCGATCGGCAGCTGGGTGCTGGCGAAAGCCTGCGCCGACATGCGCGAGTGGCAGCAGCGCTTCCCGCGCGCCGAGCCCCTCTCGCTCAGCGTGAATCTCTCGCCGAAGCAGTTCGCGCAGCCGGGCTTCGTGCAATTCGTCGCCGAGACGGTCACGGCGAGCGGGCTCGATCCGCGCACCCTGAAGCTCGAGATCACCGAGAGCTTCGCGATCGACGACCCGGAGCGGACGCGCGACTACCTGACCCAGCTCCGCGCGTTAGGCATCCGGATCTACCTCGACGACTTCGGCACCGGCTATTCCTCGCTCGGCCAGCTGCACCAGCTCCCGCTCGACGGGATCAAGATCGACCGCGCCTTCGTGATGCAGATGGAGCAGCGGCCGGTGAACCGGCAGCTCGTGCACACCGTCCGCGACCTGGCGATGAACATCGGTGTCGCCGCGGTGGCCGAAGGGGTCGAGACGACCTCGCAGCTCGAGGTGCTCCGCGCGATCGGCTGCGAGTCGGCGCAGGGCTACCTCTTCTCGCGCCCGGTCCCGGTGGGCGAGATCGAAGTGCTGCTGGGAGCAGACCCGCGCTGGTAGTCCCACGTCCTGCGACGTGGGAGGGCGCTCCGCGATAGACGTGGGACGTGGGAAGTCATCGCTGCGCTCGACGACGGGGAACGAGGGACGGGGGATCCCTCATCCCTCCTCTCGCCTGTTCCGTGGTCAACACGGCGACGTGGGACGGGGAAGAGGCGGGGAGGCGCCGACTTCGGAGAAAGGAAATGGGATATGGGATAAAGGAGCAGGAATCCCCCGTCCCCCGTCCCCCGTCGCCG
>DATAIN010000744.1:0-3047 GCA_036262635.1 Gemmatimonadaceae bacterium
GGTGGGGACGGGGGCCGACCCGACCGCCGCGAATCGCGCCGCCGCGCAACGAGCCGAGAGCCTGGCCGCGGCGGCACGGCACGACAGCGCGGCATCGCTCGCGGCGATCCGGCGCGACAGCATCCGGGCCGACTCGGTGAAGCGCGCCGCGGCGACCCGCGTCGCGGTCCGCGATACGACAGCCCGCGCGCGGCGAGACAGCAGCGCGACGACGAGCCACACGACGACGACCGTCGCGAGGACGACCGGGACGACCGGGACGACCCACGCGCCCGCCGCGCCGACAGGGCCCGTGCACGTGAACGAGTTCCTCACCTACGACGCGAGCGTGCGCACCGCGTCGGTGCAGCTCATCGCCGGCTACAACGGGTTGAACGAGTCGCTCAACTACAACGGTGCGATGCGCGGCACCCGCGCGCTGGCGATCCCGCTCGGCTGGCGGGTGCACGTCACCGTCTCCAATCGCGACACCGACCTGCAGCACTCGGCGATCGTGGTGCGCGAGGTGCTGCCCCCGCCGCTCGAGCTGACGACGCCCGCCTTCCCGGGCGCCGCGCTGGCGCGGCTCGACGAGGGACTGCACGACGACGAGACGGGGACCTTCGACTTCGTCGCGAGCAGGGCGGGCCGCTACATGCTCGCCTGCGGAGTACCCGGCCACGCCCAGAGCGGGATGTGGATCCGGCTCATCGTGGCGCCGGGGCTCACGGTTCCGGCGTACCGTTAGGCGGGAGCGTCAGGCGTAGGGATCGCGGGCGATGTCGGCGATGGTGCGCGACATCAACCGCGCCGCGTCGGCGACCGGCAGCCCTCCCTCGCGAACCAGCGAGCGCCAGGTGGACTCGCGCGTCGCGTGATCGAGCAGCGCCGCGACCCAGTCCCGGGCGCGTCCCGGCGCGACCAGTCCATCACCCAGCCGGCGCCGCGCTTCGGCGAGCCAGGCATCGAAGGGCACCATGAGCTCGGCGAGCACCGGCATGCGGTCGCGGTCCGCGCCGACGCGAACCAGAAACGCAGCCGCCGACTCGTAGTAGCCATAGAGCGCCTCGAGCCCGGCGCGCATCCGCTGCCGCGGATCGACGATCCCCGACCAGCGCTGAATCGAGGGCAGCGGATGGGCGAACGACCACTGCGCCCAGGCCGCGTCGAGGAGCAGTCGCTCGTCGGCGAAATGGCGGTAGACCGTGAGCCGCTGCACCCCGGCGCGCTCGGCGATGGCGAGGATGGTCGTATCGGCCGGCCCGTGCGCGGCGTACAGCGCGAGCGCCGCGTCGACGATCCGCTGCCGGGTCTGCGCCTGCGTCGCGGCGCGGCGGCGCATGTTGTACGTGCGGGACATTGGGTGAACATAGCTGTTCACGGGGGCGAGAGGCCAGGTCGTGGTTGCCGGGTGCCGGGTACCCGGTGCCGGGCGCCGCACCAGCGGTTCCACTAGCCCGAGCGCTCGTGCAACTTTCGGCGATGCGCATCCCGATCGACACCTTCCGGCTCGACAACGGCCTCTTCGTCACCCTCTCCGAAGACCACGCGACGCCGATCGTCGCGGTGAATCTCTGGTACCACGTCGGCTCGGCGAACGAGCGTGTCGGACGCACGGGGTTCGCGCATCTCTTCGAGCACATGCTCTTCCAGGGCTCGGAGCACGTCGGAACCAACGAGCACTTCGAGACGATCCAGCGCGCGGGAGGCACGCTGAACGGATCGACGTGGCTGGAGCGCACCAACTACTTCGAGACGGTGCCATCGAACCATCTCGAGTCGATCCTCTGGCTCGAGGCCGATCGCATGGGATACCTGCTCCCGGGGATGACGCAGCAGAAGCTCGATCTGCAGCGCGACGTCGTGAAGAACGAGCGCCGATGGTCGGTCGACAACCAACCCTACGGGACCTGGCTCGAGCGGCTCACCGCGCTCTGCTTCCCCGATACGCATCCCTTCCATCACTCGCTCATCGGGTCGATGGAAGATCTCACGGCGGCGAGCCTCGAGGACGTCGCGAGCTTCTTCCGCACCTTCTACACGCCGGACAACGCAGTGCTCTCGATCGCCGGCGACTTCGAGCCGGCGGCCGCACGTGCCGCTGTCGAGCGCTACTTCGGCCACATCCCGCGCGGCCCGGGGAAACCGCCACTTCCCGAGATGACGCTCCCGCCGACTTTCGGCGAAGCGCGCCGCGAGGTCGTGCCCGACGAGGTCGCGCTGCCGCGACTCTTTCTCGCCTTTCGCTCGCCGATCTTCGGCAGCGACGAGTACTACGCGGCGAGCGTCTGCGGCGCGGTGCTCGGGATGCGGCGCGGGAGCCGGTTGTACAGCGCGCTGGTGCGCGGGCGCCAGATTGCGCAGGAGATCAGCGCCTTCACCTTCGACCTGGCGAAGGGGACCGACCTCCTCGTCATCGATGCGCTCGCGCGACCGGGGATCGGCGCCGAAGAGCTGGAGCGCGCGGTCATCGAGGAGGTGGATCGGCTGCGCGAGGGTGAGATCGGCGAGGAGGAGATCGCGCGCGCCGTCGCACTCATCGAGGCGGACTTCGTGAACGCGATGCAATCGGCGGGAGAGCGCGCCGACCAGCTCTCGAAGTTCGCGACGCTCTTCGGCGAGCCACGCCTCGTGAACGAGCAGATCGGCCGCTACCGTGCGATTCGCGCGGCCGACGTGGCGGCCTTCGCGCGCGCACGCCTCGGCGAGGACAATCGCGCCAGGCTGCTCTACATCCCACGCGCGGCCGCCCCGGTGGACGAGGCGGTGCTCGCCGAGGCGACCGCGTGAGCGCGCCGGCGCACGTCGTGCCGCGCCCCGCACCGACAGAACCCCGGCCATACGCGTTCCCCCGCTTCGCGCGGCGCACGCTCTCGAACGGGATGCAGCTCGTCGTCGCGCCAGTGCATCGGCTGCCGATCGTCACCGTGATCGCGGTGATCGACGCGGGGGCCGTCTGCGATCCCGTCGGCCGCGAAGGGCTCGCCTCGCTCGTCGCGTCGATGCTTTCCGAAGGCACGGCGTCGATGGACGGCGAGACGCTCGCGCTGCGCTTCGAGCGACTCGGC
>DATAIN010000745.1:0-1647 GCA_036262635.1 Gemmatimonadaceae bacterium
TCGTCGCGGTTTCTCGCATCCGCGCATCCCGTATCGCGGTCTCGCGGCCGCGCCAAAGGCGCGCCGCCCCCCCGCATCGCTGGTTCGAATGGCACCCGCATCGCACTTTCCCGAATCACTAGATTCTCCGGCATGCCCGACGACATTCTGTCCCGCATCGAGCAGGACGCCACGCGCGACGCCGGTGAGCTCTTTCTCGATCTCACCGCGCGCTATCTCGAGCAGACGCGCGCCGAGGCGGTGCCGGTGTCGACGTCGCTCGATGCGAGCACGCTCGCGATCCGCTTCAACGAGCCGCTCCCGCGCCGGGGGAAGCCTCTCGCCGAGGTCGTCGCGCGGCTGGAGCGGGATGTCGTCGCCGACAGCAACAAGCTCTATCACCCCATGTACATGGGGCATCAGGTCTCGGCGCCGGTGCCGGCGGCGATCTGGAGCGAGATGGTCACCGCCGCGGTCAACAACTCGGCGGCGGTGTGGGAGATGTCGCCGACGGCGACGGTGATCGAGACGCGCGTCGTGCGCTGGCTCTGCGAGCTCGCGGGACTCGGGCCGGCGAGCGGAGGGACGCTCACCACCGGTGGGACGGAGGCGACCTTCACCGCGCTGCTCGCCGCGCGCGCGGCGGCGGTCCCCGACGTCTGGCACGACGGCGTCCCCGCGAATCCGCCGGTGCTCGTCTACGGCGCGCAGGCGCACTACGCGGTGACGCGCGCGGCGGGAGAGCTCGGGATCGGGCTGCGCCACGCGATCGCGGTTCCCACACGCGACCATCGGATGGACCTGCGCGTGCTGCGCGAGATCCTCGACCAGCTCGCGGCGGCCGGGCGCGGTGTCATGGCCGTCGTCGCGACCGCGGGCTCGACGCCGACGGGGAGCTTCGACGATCTCGAGTCGATCGGCGCGCTCTGCGCGGAGCGCGGGATCTGGCTGCACGTCGACGCGGCGCACGGTGGCTCCGCGCTCTTCTCGCGGACGCATGCATCACGCATTGCGGGGATCTCGCGCGCGAGCTCCATCGCGTGGGATCCACACAAGATGATGCTCATCCCCCTGCAGGCGGGCGTCGTGCTGGTGCGCGACGAGGCGCTGCTCGAGAGCGCCTTCGCGCAGAAGGCGCCGTATCTCTTCCACGGTGCACGCGGCGAGGAGCGCGTCTGGGATCAGGGGACGCGCAGCTTCCTCTGCTCGCGCCGCGCCGATGTGATCAAGCTCTGGGTCGCGCTGCAGCGCTACGGCGCCGACGGCTTCGGCGAGTTGTACGATCGGCTGTGCGAGACGACGCGCGCACTGTACGACGCGCTCCGCTCACGCCCCGACTTCGAGACGCTGCACGAGCCGGAGTCGAACATCCTCTGCTTCCGCTACACGGGCCGCGACGCCGACGACGCCCTCAACCTGAAGCTGCGCGAGGAATGGAACCGCAGCGGCGAAGGCTGGATCACGACGACCCTGCTCGACGGCCGGCGGGTACTGCGCGTGACGGTCATGAACCCGCGGACGACTTCAGAGCACGTCCGGCGACTCGTGGATGGGCTGGCGCGACTCGCTGGAGGCTGATGGCTGGAGGCTCATGGCTGGAAGCTGATGGCTGGAGGCTGATGGCTGGAAGCAAGGGGCCTTCTGCCATCAGCCTCCTGCTTCCAGCCT
>DATAIN010000746.1:0-6269 GCA_036262635.1 Gemmatimonadaceae bacterium
GAGCGGGTTCGCGTCGAGCACCTGCAGGTCGGCGAGCTTGCCGCGCTCGATCGAGCCGACGTCGCGCGCGATGCCGATCGACTCCGCGCCGTTGATCGTTCCCACCTTCAACACCTGGCGCGGCGACATCCCGCCCATGCCTAACGACCAGAGCTCCCAGTACGTTCCGAGCCCCTGGAGCTGGCCGTGGGCGCCGAGTCCGACGCGGCCGCCGGCGTCGAGGATCTTCTTCGCCGACGCGGCGATGAGTGGGAAGGAGTACTGGTTCTGGCGGAACCAGCCCGGCCGCCGCAGCCCGCGCCGCTCGAGCTCGACGCGCGGGACGAAGCGGGCGAGCTTCGCGTCGGTCGTGACGTCGTAGCTCTCGTACCAGTAGTTCTCCGCCCACGGCCCGCCGTACTGCACGATCAGCGTCGGGGTGTAGGTGATCTGGCTCGCCGCGATCGTCTTCACCGCGTCGTCGAAGAGGGGCGCGATGGGATACGCATGCTCGCTCCCCGAGTAGCCGTCCATCGCCTCGGTGAGATTCTTCTTGAAGTCGAGCCCTCCCTCGAGCGTCGGCGTGAGGCGGAGCTCGCGCGCCGCCATCACCACCCACTGCCGCACCTTCCGGTCGCCCACCATGTACTGCTTGATGGTGTGGGTGTTGTAGTACTCCGAGTAGCGGCGCAGCACATCGCGCGCGTCGTCGAGGCTCTTGATGTCGTCGCTCGCGAAGACGCCCGGGCCCGTCGAGAAGATGCGCGGCCCGAGGATGTCGCCCGTCTCGACGAGATCGCCGTAGGAGAGCACGTCGGTGGTGGAGGTCTGCGGATCGCGCGTCGTCGTCACGCCGTACGCGAGCTCGGCGAGATACTCCCAGACTTCGGTGCGATGCACGCCCCACGCGGGCCACATGTGCGCGTGAACGTCGATCCATCCCGGGATGATCGTCTTCCCCGAGACGTCGATCACCTTCGCGCCGGCGGGGATCTCGACGCTGCCCGTTGCGCCGACGCCGGCGATGCGGTTGTCGCGCACGACGACGTCGCCCTTCTCGATCACCTCGTCGCCCTTCATCGTGACGATGCGCGCGCCGCGCAGCACGACGACGCCACTCGGCCGGTCCTTCCGCGCCGCGATGGTGACGTCGACGCGCAGGGGCTCGTAGAGCGGCTTCGCCTTGGCGGTGTCGCTCTTCTGCGTCGTGTCCGCGTTGGCGAGCTTCTTCGCCGCGCTGTCGTTGGCGGCGACCGCCTTCTTGTTGCTGTCCGCCGCCATGCGCTTCGCTTCCGCCTTCACCGTCGAGTCGCGAACGAGCGAGTCCGCGGTCGCGAGATCATAGGTGAAGAAGGAGTGGCCGATCGAGTAGTAGACGTGGCGCCCGTCGCGGTTCCAGCCGATGAAGTCGCCGCCGACCTTCGTCAGCCGCCGCACCGGCACCGGTGCCGCGCTCGGGTTGACGACGTTGATCGTCGGCGCGGTGGCGCCGATCTGCGGGAGCTCGACGACGTAGACGTTGTTCTGTGCCTGAACGAGCGCGCGATCGCCGTCGGGGGAGATGAGGATCTCGTCCGCCGGCTGCGGGCGCGGCGTCTGGGCGAGCGGGTTGGTCCACCCCGTCGCGTTGAGGATCTGCTTGCGGTCGCTGCCGTCGAAGCGCATCGAGACCAGACCATCGATGTAGTCATCGATGTAGACGCGCGTCGTGTCGCGGGTGAAGTGCGGGTAGCCGTAGAAGGTGAGCGGAGAGATCGTGCGCGGCTCGCAGCCGTTCTTCCCGCATCCTTCGGCGGGGAACCAGACCAGCTCGATCCCCGCGGTGATCGGGTCGCCGTTCGCCTCCTCGTTCTCGATGCGCGGGCGGCGCGGGCCCCGCGCGACGACGATGCGCTTCCCGTCCGGGCTGTAGTTGGGGACGTCGAAGTACGCCGCGCGCTGCGCGATCTTCTCCGGCTGTCCCTTGCCGTCGGTGCGCACCCGCCAGAGGTTGCCGCCGCTCTCCGTCCAGGTGACGTAGGTGATCCAGCGGCCGTCGGGGGACCACACCGGATAGTGCTCGCCGATCCCGCCGCCGGTCGTCGTCAGGCGGCGCGGGGTGCCGCCGGCGGCCGTCCCCTTCACGTTGCCGCCGCCGGCGGGCAGGTCCATCACCCACAGCTTGTCGAGCGCGGAGAAGGCGAGCCGCTTGCCGTCGGGAGAGGGACGCCCGCCGCGAATCTGCTGGACGACGAGCGTCGTGTCGTTGATCCCGTACTCGAAGCGCGCGAGTGGTCCCATCCACTGCTCGATCTCGGCGGTGAAGGGGATCTGCGTCGCCTTCCCCGAGGGGACCTCGATGCGCCAGAGCTTTCCGTCGTACGCGGTGACGAGCGCCTTCGAGTCGGGGGTGAAGGCCATCCCCGGCATCATGTCGCGGGTGAAGCGCGACTCCATGTCGTCGCGCTGCACCTTCGCGGCGAGGGTCTTCTCGTCGCCCGTCGTGAGATCGCGGACGCGCAGCGCGGTGACCGTGTCGGCGCGCGTCGCGTAGACGAGCCAGTGGCCGTCCCTGCTGATCGTCGGGCGGACGGCGCCGCCTAACGTGTTCGTGCGGCCGTAGACGCGTCCCGTCTCGCGGTCGTAGACGGCGATCTGCCAGTCGAAGGAGGTGAGGTTGTATCCCCAGCCGCCGCGCTTCGCGGCGACGTAGACGTAGCGCCCGTCCGGCGCCGGCGCGGGGCCGACGTAGTTGTTCGGGATCGGCGGCGCGTTCGGGTTCGTCGGGGCGGGGCCCGACTGGGTCATCTTGATCCCCTTCCCGCCGTCCTTGTGGTAGAGCCAGAGGTCGAACAGCCCCGTCGCCTTGGAGACGACGATGTATTTCCCGTCGGGCATCCAGCGCGGCGAGAGGTACTGCGTGTTGTCCCCGGTCGTGATCGCGCGCGGATGCTTCCCGTCGGCGTCGATCACCCAGACGTTGTCCGCCCCGCTCCGGTCGCTGACGAAGGCGATCGACTTCCCATCGGGCGACCACGTCGGCGTCCCGTCGAAGGCGGTGCCGCTGGTGAGGCGCGTCGCGGTCCCGCCACCGATCGGCAGCGTGTAGAGGTCGCCGACGAGATCGAAGACGAGGGTCTTCCCGTCGGGGGAGACGTCGACGCTCATCCACGTCCCCTCGCTCGTCGTGAACTTGACGTTGCGCGTCGGGACGAGTGGCAGTCCCGCCGGCTTCATCGACGAATCCGGCTTCGGCGGGTTCTTGGCAGTGGTGTCCTGCTGGGCCGCGAGAGCAGCGGGCGCCGCGGCGAGGACCGCGACGAGGGCGAGTGCGAGGCGCATGTGCGGGGCGGGAGGGCGGATGGGAGCGTCGGCTCTACTCTACCCGGCCAAGGGGGGCCCGCAAGGACGGCGAATGTACGGAGCACGGAAAAGCGGCCATTAGCCGTTAGCGTTGAGCGACTGCGGTAGAACCGCGTCGACGGGAACGACGACGGCGGCCGGAGGGATAACCCCCCCGGCCGCCGTCTCTTGACGCTAACGGCTAATGGCTAACGGCCGGCCGATCACGGTGAGCGGCTAACGGCCACTCTCACAGCCCCGCGTCGCTCATCAGGTTGCTCGACAGGCCGCCCACCGGACGATGCCAGGCATCATGGACCGCGCTGCGGGCTTCGTTCCATTCCATCTTCGTCGGCGCGGTCGCCTTCCACTCGCGCTGCAGGTCGCTCTCGACCTCGTCCCACTGCTTGTCGGCGTAGCGGGCGCGCGATTCCCAGCCGTAGCGATAGGCGGGCTGGTAGTACTCGTAGCCACGATCCGCGGTCACGTAGGGACGCGTGTGGTAGTTCTCGCGCCAGTACGCGTCCTCGACCGTCGGATTGATCGCTTCGGCCGCGCCCTTGCCGGCGAGTCCGCCGGCGATGGCGCCGATCGCGCCGCCGACGAGCGAGCCGACCGGGCCGCCGACCGCGCCGATCGCCGCACCCGCCGCCGCGCCGCCCGCGGCGCCGATCCCCGTTCCCACCGGGTGCGCGCCCGGCGCGCCGCTGAGCGGGTCGCGGTTCGCGTCGCCTTCGCGGATGTCGCCATCCTCTCCCTCTACCTCGCGATCGCGGATCGCCCCCTCCGTCGCCTCGCCCTCGCGATTCACCCCGCGGTTGGTCACGCTGTCAGCGTTGATCGGGTCGAGGTTGTCGTTGTTCAGGTTCTCCATCGTCTCCCTCCGGCTGGTTGGCCCCGAGTGGTGCTTCGTGCACGGAGGAGAGGCAGCGGGTGTGCCACGCTCGCTACTCCAGCCCGGTTCCTCGGGGGCTCAGGTCGCTCCCGGATTGTCGCCGAGCGCCCGGGCTGCCTAGGTTAGCGGGTCCTCCACCCCGACCCGACGATGCGCATCCGACTTCTCGCCGCAGCGCTCCTTCTCGCCGCACCTCTCGCCGCGCAGGACGGCGGCTACAAGCAGCCGCCCGCGCCGATCGCGCAGATCCTCGACGCGGCGCCGACTCCCGCCGTCTTGCTCGGCCCGACGCGCGAGTGGCTGCTCCTCCTCGAGCGGCGCCCGCTCCCGCCGATCAGTGAGGTCGGCGCACCGCTGCTGCGCCTCGCGGGCGATCGCATCGATCCGCGCACGAGCAACCGCACGCGCGACGTCAGCTTCAAGTCGCTCCGCGTGCGCAGCGTGAACGGGAACACCGAGCGCGAGCTCGCGACGCCCACCAACGCGCGCATCGGGTCGCCGCGCTGGTCGCCCGACGGGGCCCGCGTCGCGTACACCATCGCCACCGACAGCGGGCTCCATCTGTGGGTGGCGACCATCGCGAACGGGGGCTCGAAGACTCTCACGGGTCCGATCCTCAGCGGTGCGACCGGCGCGCCCTGCAGCTGGATCGACGACGCGCGGCTGCTCTGCCGGACGGTCGTCGGCTCGCGCGGCGCGCCCCCGGCCGAGTCGGCGGTCCCGACCGGGCCGGTGATCCAGCAGTCCGCCGGCCGCGTCGCGCCGAATCGCACCTACGAGGATCTCCTCCAGTCGCCCGGTGACGAAGCGCTCTTCGAGTACCACTTCACCAGCCAGCTCGCGATCGTCGGCCTCGACGGCGCGATCACGCCGTTAGGCACCCCGGGGATCCACACCGCCTCCACGCCCTCCCCCGACGGGCGGCACGTCCTCGTCGAGACGGTGCATCGGCCGTACTCGTACCTCGTCCCGCTGCAGCGCTTCCCGCGGCGCGTCGAGGTCTGGTCGCTCGACGGAAAGGTCGAGCGCACCATCGCCGACGTCGGGCTGCAGGAAGAGGTGTCTCCGGCGTTCGACGCGGTGCCGACGGGGCCGCGCGACGCGGGGTGGCGGAGCGACGCACCGGCGACGCTCGTCTGGACCGAAGCACTCGACGGCGGGAACCCGGCGACGAAGGCGGACAAGCGGGACCGCCTGCTCGCCCTCGCCGCCCCCTTCGCCGGTGAGCCGGCGACGCTCGCCGAGACCGAGTTCCGCATCGCCGAGGTGACGTGGGGACGCAGCGGCCTCGCCCTGGTCGACGAGTTCTGGTGGAAGACCCGGCGCGCCCGCAGCTGGAAGATCGACCCCGACGCCCCGGCCGGCGCGCCCGTGCTTCTCTTCGATCGCTCGGCCGAAGATCGCTACGCCGATCCCGGCAGCTTCGTCACGGTGCCTAACGCGGAGGGGCGGCCGGTGCTCCTGCTCGCCGCCGACGGCCGCGGCGCGTACCTGATCGGCGATGGTGCCTCGGCGGAGGGCGACCGCCCCTTCCTCGACCGATTCGACCTGACGACGAAGGCGACGACCCGGCTCTTCCGCTCGACCGCGCCGTACTTCGAGATGCCGGTCGTCGTGCTCGACGCTGACGCGCGGCGCGTCATCACACGGCGCGAGTCGAAGACCGATGTGCCGAACTACGTCGTCCGCGACCTGAAGTCGGGGAAGCTCGCGGCGCTCACGCGCTTCGGCGACCCGGCGCCACAGTTCGCCGGCGTCATCTCGCAGCTCATCACCTACAAGCGCAACGACGGCGTCCAGCTGTCAGCGACGCTCTACCTTCCCGCCGGCTACGACAAGGCGAAGCAGGGGCGGCTGCCCTTCTTCTTCTGGGCATACCCGCAGGAGTTCAAGACGGCCGCCGCCGCGGCGCAGGTCGTCGGCTCTCCGTATCGCTTCACGCGGCCGAGCGGCGCGTCGCACCTCTTCCTGCTGACGCAGGGCTACGGTGTGCTCGACGGCCCGACGATGCCGATCGTCGGCGAGGGCGACAAGGAGCCGAACGACAGCTACGTGCAGCAGCTCGTCGCGAGCG
>DATAIN010000747.1:0-2038 GCA_036262635.1 Gemmatimonadaceae bacterium
GAGGAACTCGAGCACCGTGCACGGATACTGCGCCCATTTCTCGTCGACGAGGCGATCACTCATGGAGCGGCCGTCCATCGCCCATGCGGAAGAGCGGCGCGGCTGCGCTTATCTGCTCGTGAGTTCCCAGCACCAGCAGCAGGTCTTCGGCGTCGATGCGATCTTCGGGTGCGGGGTTGAAGAGCATCGACCCGTCCGCCCGGTGAATGGCGAGGATCGAGGCGCCGCTCCGGTCGCGGACCCCCGACTCGGCGAGCGTTCGACCGGCGAGGGTCGAGCCGCCGTCGACCCGGAAGACCTCGAAGGAAAGGCCGCTGAGAAAGCGCTGCAAACCGAGCGCGGGGCCGTGCGCGGAGGAGATCGTCCGGAACATCTCGTACCCGCTGCGCCGGATGTCTCGGATCTGACGCTCGATCTCGTCGCGAGGGACGAGGTATCGATGAAGGACGCGGGAGAAGATCTCGATGGAGGTCTCGAACTCCTCGGGGATCACTTCGTTCGTCCCGAGCGCGAACAGCGGGTCCATCTCGTGGACGTAGCGGCTGCGCACGATGAGATGGACGTGCGGGTTGAGGCGCCGCGCGACGGCGACGGTGCCGCGAGTACCCGCCGCGTCGGAGATCGCGACGACGAGGATGCGGGCGGTCCGGATTCCAGCATGCTCGAGCACCTCGGGCCGCGTCGCGTCGCCGTAGATGATCGCGCGTCCCCGCTCGCGCTCCCGGCGGACCACCTGCGGATTCAGCTCGATGACCACGAACGGCACGCCGACACGACCGAGCACGCGCGCGAGGTTCCGACCATTCACCCCATAGCCGACGATGATGACGTGGTCGGCGTAGGCCGCGCCCGTGTGGAGGGCGAGTGGAGCGGCGCGCCCGGCGGCGAGGCGTGTCGGTGCGACGCCCTCGAGGGCGGCGGCGATGCGTGGGGCGGCGCCCAACAGCGCGGGGGTCAGCGTCATCGACCCGACGGCGACGGCGAGGAAGAGCTGGTAGTGCGCCGCGTCGAGAAGCCCGGCGGACAGCCCGACCTTGCTGAGCACGAAGGAGAACTCCCCGATCTGCGCGAGCGCGAGGCCGGCGAGGATCGCGATGCGAAGGGACTGGCCGAGGGCGACGCTCGCGCCCGTCGTCACGAGCGTCTTCACGAGGACGACGACGACCAGTGCGCCGACCACGGGCAGGGGAGAGGCGAGCACGGTGCGGACGTCGAACAGCATCCCGATGGAGACGAAGAACAGCGAGTTGAACACCTCACGCAGCGGCAGGATCTCGCCGAGCGCCTGATGGCTGTACTCCGACTCGGCGATGAGCAGGCCGGCGATGAACGCGCCGAGCGCGAGGGACAGCCCCGCCTTCGCCGAGGCCCAGGCGGTACCGAGACAGAGGAGGATGATCGCGAGGAGGAACACCTCACGGCGCCGCGTCGCGACGACGAAGTTCAGGACGCGCGGGACGATCCACCGCGCGGCGATGATCGCGCCGCCGATGAAGAGCACTCCCTTCACCACGACGGCGACCGCATCCCCCGCGGTCGTCCCCTCGCCGGTGAGGAAGGGCGTGAAGAGCACCATCGGCACGACGCACAGATCCTGGAAGATGAGGATCCCGAGCGCGGCCTGACCGTGCGGGCCGTCCATCTCGCCCCGGTCGGCCAGGAGCCTGAGCACGATCGCGGTGCTGCTGAGCGCTACGAGCATCCCGAGGAACAGCGCGAGCGTCGAGTGCTCGCCGGCGAGGCGAGCGATGACGTAGATGGTTCCGATGGTGATCCCCACCTGCAGCCCGCCGCCGACGAGGAGGAAGGTGCGGATCCGCGCGAGCTGCTCGAGGGAGAACTCGATCCCGACGGTGAACAGCAGGAGGACGACGCCGATCTCGGCAAGCGACTCGACCTCGTGCGGGTCGCCGACGAGCCCGAACCCGTACGGCCCGCAGATCACCCCGGTGATCAGAAACCCGACGATCGGCGGCACCTTCGCGCGGTGGAACAGCACCACGACGGCGACGCCGAGGCCGAAGAGAATGAGCAGATC
>DATAIN010000748.1:0-1593 GCA_036262635.1 Gemmatimonadaceae bacterium
CAGGTCGAGGCGCACCCTGCGATCGGGCACGGGGTCGCGCCGCAGAATCCGCAGGAGATGCCAGCCGAACATCGCGCCGCCGGTCCAGAACGCCCACGAGAAGCCGACCATGATCGCGATCGCCAGCAGCTCGCCGAGGAGCCCGGAATCCGGCAGCGAGAAGCTCATCGCGATCGCCCAGATGGCGATGTAGCCGGGGAGGAGCGCGATGCCTAACGGCGGAACGACCGCCGACGCCAGCCCGCTGCCGACGACGAAGATCAGGGCGTACCCGGGCACGCTCCACGGCACGCCGAGGATCTCGTCGCCGAGCGTCTCGCGGATCTCGCGCAGGCGCTGCCGCAGCGCGGAGCGCGGTGCGTCCTCCCCCGGGGCCCGACACGGCATCGTCTTCGCCGCCGCGAGCGTGGTGATCGTCGGGCGGCGGTGCCGGCGCGCCAGTGCCGCCAGCCCGACGCCGAGGATCACCCCCGAGAGGAGGATGAACCAGAGCGGCGGGAACTGCGGGAAGAGCTCGTGGAGAAGGAGGGGCGGCAGGGACAGCATTCGGGGCTCGCGACGGGGTCACCACGAGGACTCGTCGTCCGCGCCGATCGTCACCCCTTCCGTGGACGCTCGGTCGGCCGCAGCCCCGGGATCCTTTCTCCCTTCGCCGAGCACTCGATGAGCACGGCGAGCCGCTTCGCTCGCGTCTCCGGCTTCTTCGCGCTCGACACCCACCAGCCCGCGGTCCGGCGGTAGCCGGGTGGACGCGCGCTCCAGTCCTTCCACGCCTTCGCGTTCCTCTTCAGGATCCGCTCCGACTCCGCGTCGAGCCCTTTGCCGCTCCCCTCGAAGGAGTAGAGGTTCATGCGCTTCGGGTCGCGCGCCTCGAACGCGGCGCGTCCCGGTGCCGCGACGCGCCCCTCGCGCACGAGTCGCTCGAAGTGCCTGACGTTCACGGCGCTCCAGATGCTCCTCGCCCGGCGCGGTGTGAAGCGGATGGTGAAGCGCTCGTCGTCTACACGTCTCCGCACGCCGTCGATCCACCCGAAGCAGAGTGCCTCGTCGAGCGCTTCTGCATAAGTGATCCCCTGCTTCGACGCGCCCTTCTTGTAGAAGCCGAGGAGGAGCTCGGTCTCGGAAGCATGATGCGCCTCGAGCCAGCGGCGGAAGTCGGTGGCAGTTCGGAAGTAGGTAGGCGTCATGATTCGGAAAATACCGCCGCTCGGGCCGGCCATAACGGTGGAACTACAATCACGCGGATTTTCACGGATGCCACGGATTGTTCCGTGTGGCGCGGAAGCCCCCAATCGCCGGTCGAGATCAGGTAGAACTGTTTTGGGGCAACCCGGGCGAGACCGTCTCGCCTCCCTCGCCTCAAGGTCTTCGGCCGTGGTGCGAGGAGTGAGGCGGGAAGGGGAGCGATCCGCGTAATCCGTGAAATTGTCGTTCAACTGTTGGGGTCGACCGAGCGGCTGTCGTCGCTAGTCCCACCACCCCTGCAGGAACCAGTCTTCCTCCGCGGCGCCGCTTCTGAAGAGCAGCACCAGCGCCTCGTCGGTCAAACACGTCCAGTACTCGCGCGAGACGGGAACTCCTTCCTCGTCTCCC
>DATAIN010000749.1:0-8651 GCA_036262635.1 Gemmatimonadaceae bacterium
GTGATGTTCTCGACGTTGGCGAGAATCTTCTCGAGCGGGCCGTAGCTGTTGACGAGCTCCGACGCCGTCTTGTCCCCGATCCCCTTCACCCCGGGGACGTTGTCGGACGAGTCGCCGACGAGAGCGAGGTAGTCGATCACCAGCTCCGGCGGGACGCCTAACCGTTCGCCGCCGTTCTCCACGCTCACCCACTGCTCTTCCACGCTCGCCGGCCCGCCCCGCCCCGGATTGAGCAGCCAGACCCCGGGACTCACCAGCTGCTGGAAATCCTTGTCCCCCGACACGACGACGACGTTCACCCCCCGCGGCACGCCCTGCGCGGCGAGGGTGCCGATCACGTCGTCCGCCTCGTAGCCGTCACAGGACAGCACCGGGATGTTCATCGCCTCGAGCAGCGACGAGATGCGCGCCATCCCGCGGTCGAAGTCGGCCTGCAGCTCGTCACCGAGCTTCTCGCGCGTCGCCTTGTATGCGGGATATCGCTCATGGCGGAAGGAGAGCCCCGCGTCGTGCACCCAGCCGAGATACTCCGGACCGTGATTGGCGAGGAGCCGCTGCAGGAAGTTCGCGACCCCCCAGACGGCGGAGGTGTTCTCGCCGCGGCTGGTGGTCAGCGGGCGGGAAAGGAGCGCGAAGAACGCGCGATAGATGAGCGCGTAGCCATCGACGAGAAAGAGCCGCGGCGAGGGCGGTGGTGCGGGTACGGGCATGTGGTGAAAACAAACACCGCGCGCCGTGCGTGCCTAGCGGCAGGGAGGGGCCAGGGGCCAGGCGGGAGGAACTGCGGTAAGCGCATGTGTAGTTGCTCGCCCCTGATCCCTGGCCCCCGTCTTAAAACGCAACCGCCTGCCGGTCTCGGCAGGCGGAGGCGGGGTCGTACGGCCGGGAGACCGGCGGAGTGCTACAGCCGCTGGACGTTCGCGGCGTGCAGACCCTTGTCACCGGACTTGATCTCGAACTCGACGAGCTGACCTTCGGCGAGCGTCTTGAATCCGTCCATCGTGATCGCGGAGAAATGGACGAAGACGTCCTCACCACCGTCTTGTTCGATGAAGCCATAACCCTTGGCGTCATTGAACCACTTCACTTTCCCTTTGGCCATACGAGGCTGCCTCCTGCGGGGTGAATCAGGCACCGCGCTGCGACGACACGTGTGACGCGCCGCCTGGCGCGCGGGGCCTATATAGGAACACCTGGCACTTTTGTCAATATCGCTGTCATCCGGACAGTCGGCGCCCCACGACCGCGGTGATCCCGACGAGTGCCACGAGGCGCGCGTTGTCGTCCCGTGGCCAGGGTAAACGTTCGCTCACCGCGGCCACGACCGACACCGCGAGCGCGAGGGGAATCGGGAGTCGCGCGAGCAGCCACGCGCCGACGAACGTCGCGACACCGCAGGCCAGCGTCCCTTCGACGGACTTCCCGTCGCGCGTGGAACGGTGGCGCCCGAAGCGCATCCCGACGAGTGCCGCCGCGGTGTCCCCAACCGCCGCCGCCCAGGTCGCGGCGATCGCCGCCTCGCGCGGCAGCAGCGCGACGCCGGCGCACATCGACGCGAGCAGCCATGTCGCGCCGGTGAGCGCGCGTCCCTCGTGCACACGGAGCAGGGGCGCGAAGAGCGCGTCGAACCAGCGGCGGCCCGCCGTCGTCGCGGCGCGGGCCAGCTCGACGAGCAGCGCGACGCCCACGAGCGCGCCGAGCACGATCGCCGCGCTGCGCCGCGGGATCCCGAGCGCCAGCGCGACGGGAACGACGACGCTCGTGAGATGGATCGCCTTGCGTGCCAGCTCGCGCCGCCACGCGATCGCGCGCGTCACCGCTGCCGGATGCGTCGCACCAGCGACTGGAATTCGAGCTCGCTCGTCGTCGTCAGGCGATAGCGGCCGAATCCCGATTGATCGATGAAGACGAGCTGCGTGCGATACTGCGCGTACTCCCAGATCTGCACGCGCCCGCGCTGCGCGATGTCGCCCTGTCCCTGCTCGTAGATCTGGTCCGGATCGCCGAGGGAGATGAACACCTTTCCGCGGTCGGTGAGCCATCCCGGTCCGCCTTCCTCGCGATAGCGGAGATTCGCCTGCTCGATGCGGATGAAGTAGTCGCGCAGCGCCTCATGCTCCGCGGTCGACGGATCCGGGTCGGTGGCGTGGAGGAAGGCGAGCCAGGCCCGCCCGCGATCGGCGGGCGCCGCGTTCCGTAGCGGCTGCAGCGTCTCGCCGGGGGCGAAGTAGCGGAGGAAGGAGAGCATCTCCTCGAAGGAGGTGATCGCGATCCCTTCGCCGAAGCTGACGACGAGCCGCGTGCGGGTCGTGTCGCGTCCCCCGGCGGTCCACGCGACGAAGGTGTCGATCCCCGGACCGAGCGTCGTGATCGGGAGCGTCACCATCCCGCTCGTCATCGTCGCGTTGCTCGGCAAGGGGACCGAGTCGCGCCAGAGCTCCACGCCGCGCGCGTCGCGCACCGCCGCCTGCACCGGCCCCGTTCCGCCGTAGCGTTCGAGGTAGATCATCAGCGACGAGTCCTGACCGAACACCGCCGTGGCGCGCGGGTTGGGAACGAGCACGGGAAGCGTGTCCCGCCGCAGCCGCGGCTCCGCCTCGTACACGGGCACCGCCGACGACAGCCCCGGTGTCGCGATGCGGGGCACCGTCACGTTCAGGTCGCGCGTGGTGGTCCGCCCGCTCTCCACGTCGCGCACGGTGAGGTTCAGCGCGTACGTCTCCGGCGCGAGCCGCAGATACTGCTGGAAGATGAGGCTCTCATCGCCGCGGCTCGTCTCCTTGTACGACGCGACGCGCACCGTCTGCCGTCCCTGCTCGCGCCGCGCCGAGCTTCCGCCGCGGCGCGCATCGACGATGACGTCGTAGCCGGCGCGATAGTGATCGCCCTCGCGCACGAACGTGAGCGCACGGTTAGGCAGCGAGAGCGTGAGGAGGACGAGCGTCGTGTCGGGGGATTCGCTCGCGAAGGCGTGCGTCGCGCCGACGAACGGCACGGGCGTCGTCTCGACGAACAGTCCGACCTCGCGGTACAGCCGCGACACGTCGAGCGCCGACGGCACCGCCGGTCCGCGGCCCGCCGGTGTCGCCCCGCGATCCACCGGCGGACGCCTGCCACATGCGCCGACGAACGTCGCCAGTGCGAGCGCGGCAGCGGAGCGCCGGACGACACGGGAGCGGGTGACCAGCGACCGGAGGCGCGTGATGTCGAGCATGAAGAGTCGTTCCTCGTGACGGGTTCGAGGGTGTGATGTCGCCCTCGCTTTTCTACACTAGCGCGCGTCGCGGTCGCTTGCCACCGTCGGGTGGCCGGATTAGGTTCGCCGCGTGTCGCACCAGTCGCTCGTCGGACGCACGATCGCCGGATATACCCTCACCGCGCTGGTCGGTGAAGGCGGAACGTCAGCCGTGTACCGGGCCGAACATCCGGTGCACGGTACCGTCGCCGTGAAGGTGCTCCGCGAGAAGCTGCGCGAGGATCGTACCGCGGTCGCCCGCTTCACGCGCGAGGCACGCTTCGGCTCGCGCGTGCATCACGACAACGTCGTGCGCACCATCGAGATCGGCGAGGGCGAGTCCGGCCTGCACTTTCTCGCCACCGAATGGGCCCCCGGCGAGCTGCTCGAGCGCTACGCTCGACGCAAGGCACCCCTTCCACCCGACGAGGTGGTCGGCATCGTCGATCAGATCGCCGAAGCGGTGCAGGCGGCGCACGCCGCAGGGATCGTGCATCGCGATCTGAAGCCGGACAATGTGATGTACGACGCGACGACCGGGCGCGTGAAGCTGCTCGACTTCGGCATCGCCGCCGACACCGAGATGGGTGCCGAGGAGCGGCTCACTCGCGCCGGGTTCTTCGTCGGCACCCTGCTCTACGTCGCGCCCGAAGCGCTCTCCGGCGAGCTGGTGTCCCCGGCCGCCGACCAGTGGAGCCTCGCCACCATCGCGTACTATCTGCTCTCGAGCTGTCACCCGTACGGCGCACGCACCCCGCGGGAGATGTTCACGAAGCTGCTCTCCCAGCCCCCCGTGCCGCTCGGCACGGCGAAGGACGGGGTGAAGATCGCGCCGGCGGTCGAGAGCGTCGTGATGCGGGGGCTCTCGCGCGATCCGGCGAAGCGCTATCCGAGCGTCCGCGACTTCGCCACCGCGCTGCGCGACGCTGTCGCCGCCGCCGCGGCCGCCCCCGTCGCGGCCGCCGAGGACGACAACACGCTGCTCGAGAAGGCGCGCGCCCTGTTCCGGCGGCGGAAGGAGCGCTGACGACGCTTTGTTAGGCGCCTAACGTTCGGCGGCCCGTTCGCCGGGCACGATGACGGGGCTCCCGGTCGGGGTCGTCGTCCGCGCCGGCGGTACCCGGATGTCGGAACGGTCCACCGGGATCCAGACCGTGAACGTCGAGCCGCGTCCGAGCTCGCTCTGCACGGTCACCTCGCCGCCGAGCAGGCGGGCGAGCCGCCGCGAGATCGGCAGGCCGAGCCCCGTGCCGCGCTGCATCGATTCGCCGCGCGGGCCGGCGTTCACCTGCTCGAACTCCTCGAAGATGCGGGCATGATCGCTCGCCGCGATCCCGATCCCGGTGTCGATGACCTGGAGCGCGATCCAGGGGCGCGAGGCGTCGGGCGCATGCGTGCGCAGCTCCGAGTACGTCGGCGTCGCGGCGTCCCCCGGCGCCGGCGCGTCGACGAAGCGCGCGCGGACGAGGATGCTCCCCGCCGGGGTGTACTTCACCGCGTTCCCGATCAGGTTGACGAGGATCTGCCGCAGGTGCGCGGGATCGGTGCGCACTCGCGGCAGCGTCGCCGGGATCGACATCGAGATCGCGAGCTGCCTCTCCGAAACCAGCGGCTCGACCTCGGTCGCGACGTCCAGCACGAAGGGGCGGAGGTCCACCGACTCCTGGTGCACCTCGAGCCGTCCCGCCGCCATCTTCGCGATGTCGAGCACCTGGTCCACGAGGTGGCGCAGATGCCCCGCCGACGCCGCGATGCGCTCCACCGGGGAGACCTGTCGCGGCGCGAGCGCGCCGTAGACGCCGTCACGCAGCAGGTCGACGAAGCCGACGATCGCGTTCAGCGGGGTGCGCAGCTCATGCGAGACGTTCGCCAGGAACTCGCTCTTCGCGCGGTTCGCGCGCAACGCTTCCGTCGAGAGTCGCTCCAGCTCGCGTGACCGGTCCGACGCCTGGAGCGCTTCGCGCCGCTCGCGAACCATCCCCCACGCGAGCGCGGCGAGCGCGGCGAGCCCGATCCCCCAGAGCAGCACGCGCGATCGTCCCATGTTCACGTCGTGGCGCAGCATGATCCGCCACTGCGTTCCATCCGGCGCGGGGAAGGTCGAGGTGATCGACTCGCCTCGCGCGCTTGCGCCGGTGTTCCGCACGGCGACCGTGTCGCTCCCCGCCAGGATGACGAGCCCGCTCTGCTCCATCGGTGCGCGGCGCAGCGCGCTCGCGAGGATCGCCTCCGACGAGATCAGCGCGGCGACGAAACCGGAGCATCCACGGCGCGGCTGGCCGCAGAGCGGCATCATCATGACCACGCCCTTCGTCTCGCCGAAGACGTATCCCGGACGCGAGAGGAGCGGACGCGCACTCGTCCGGGCCCGCGCCGCGAGCGCGTTCAACCCCAGGGTGTGCATCGTGTCCATGTCGGCCGCGGGAAGATGCTCGCCACCGGTCACCGCGACGTCGTCGACGATCCGGCCGCTCGAGTCGGCGATCCAGAGACGACGGATTCCCGGGAGGAATTCGGTCAGCGCGACGGTGTACTCGGAGAGCGCACCGCGGTGCGCGGTCGCCCGTCCGTCGGCGTACAGCGCCCGCAGCACCACCAGCGCTTCGGCCCGCTGCGAGAGGAAACTCTCGGTGAGCGTCGCCGATTCCGCCGCATCGATCCGCAATTGCTCGCGCGACGCCTGCGTCAGCGCGCGGTCGGTCGCGTAGAGTCCCGCGAGCACGAACACGATGACGGCGCCGATGACGATCGACGACCGACGGAGACCGGGACGCGGGATATCAGCCACGATGCGGAGGGATGAGATCACACAGTACCCCGCGGCTTCCGCGCGGGCAACCGGATTCCGGGGCGCGTTGACGGGCCCGGGCCGGGCTTCTATCCTCCGCGACCATGCCACCCATCGATCGCGCCGCGCTGCATCGCATGCTCGCCGAGCGCTCCGCGCGCCGCGGGCAGTTCACGCTCGCCTCGGGACGCAGCTCGAACTTCTACATCGATGTGCGCCTGACCGCGATGAGCCCCGACGGACTCGCGCTGATCGGGCCCCTCGCGCTCGCCGAGCTCGAGGCGGCTGCGTGGCGCCCGGACAGCGTCGGCGGTCTCACCCTCGGCGCCGATCCGATCAGCTACGCGATCGCCTACGCCAGCGCGTCGACCGCCCGGCCCATCCGCGCCTTCACCGTGCGCAAGGAGCCCAAGGCCCATGGCACCGGGAAGCTGGTCGAGGGACCATTTCGCGGCGGGGACTCCGTCGTCGTCATCGAGGACGTCATCACGACCGGTGGATCCGCACTGCGCGCGGCGGCGGCGATCGGCGCAGCGGGCGGAAACATCCTCGGCGTGCTCGCGCTCGTCGACCGCGAGGAAGGCGGGCGCGAGGCGATCGAGAGCTCCGGCTACTCAGTTCGCGCCCTGGCCCGCGCCGCGGACATTCTCCCCCTCGTTGTCGGGGGGTGACGTCGGGAGTGCGACGTACACCGCGTCCTCCCGCCAGACGCGGGTTCCCATCTTCCGCGCGAGCCGTTCGGCCAGGGTGATGCCGGCCTCGCAGTCCGCCGTTCGCGTTCCACCGGGCTGGTGACGGACCGCGAGCACCACCGAGCCCTCGTCGACGCGCGCCAGCTCGACGCTGAGATCCGAGTGCGGCGCCGCGTCCCGCAGCACCGCGCCCACCACCGTGCGCAGGAGCAGCTCGGCGCCTAACGCGTCGGTGCGGACCGTCGGCAGGCCGTCCCCGGCGACGATGTCGCAGTGCGCTTCCGTCGCGTCCTCGCGCAGGTCGCGACGGACGGTGCGGACGACGTCGGCCAGTGGGACGTCGTGCCAGGCGAAGGCCTCCTCGCGCGTCGCGCTGTCGCCCAGACGGCGCCCGATCATCGCGTCGATCGAGGTGGCGTTCCGCTTCACCATCGCGCGGAAGCGCGGATTGGCGCGCATGTCGGCGGGGATCGTCTCGTCCTCCATCAGCGAGACCGCCGTCTTGATGGTGCCGAGCGGGTTCCGGATGTCGTGCCGCAGCGAGCGGTAACGCGAGCGCGCCTCGGTGAGATATTCCTCGACATAGCCCTTCATCGTCGCCAGCGAGAGGAGCGAGCGCGCGCGCTGCAGCCGGCGGGCGAGCGCGATCCCGTCCGCGGCGGTCGCGGTGTCGTCGCGCGACGCGGCGGTCTCGATGGCGTAGAGCGCCATCGCCTCGAGCAGGTCGAGCTGCTTCAGCACCGCGTGCAGCGACGCGCCGATGCGGAACTCCTCCGTGCCGAGTGCCCAGCCGGCCCGGATCAGGTCGTCCTGCCAGCACGAGTCTCCCGAGATTCCCCGCGCGAGCGCGTCGAGCGCGCGGAGAATCTCCGCCGATTGCGGCGTGTCCGCCGCGATGACCGGCGCGCCAGGTGCGACGCGCCAGCCATCCGTGCGCCAGCGCGCCGCAAGCTGCGGCGCCTCCGCCTGAAGGGAGGCGACGACCTGGTGTGTGAGCCGCTGGACGGGGGTGCGTTCTGCTTCGAGCACCTGAGGGAGAGTTTCCGCCGACCGAGGTCGATCGTCGTGAAGGGTTGCAGGCCGGCACGAGTGTGCCGGCCCGGCTGGGTGCCTGACGACGGAATGCAGCATCCATTCCACCCGCGAGCGCGCCCTCGCCAGCGAAACCCCGAGCCTGACGCCGAGGAACGTGACACCGGTCGACCAGCGGCAAACGATCGCCGAGGCAGGCAGCCCCTACGGGCCCCCGGTGGGCGGGTCACATCCGCGGCCGGCGGTCGCGGCGGGTCGAGCCAGGGTCGCACGGATGGCGTTCGGCGACGACGAAGAGCTCGAGAAGGATCTGATCACCTTCCGCCTGGGCTCGCGCCGGCGGCTGGTCAGCACTCTCGTCATTGCGCTGTCCTTCCTCTGCGCGAAGGTCTTCGGTGCGCTCGAGGTCGAGTACTCGACCATCGCGACCGTCGCCGGCCTGGCGACATCCGCGAACTGGCTGCTCACCCGGATCGCGCTCCGCGCCAGACGCTGGTGGTTCCGCTATGCCTTCGCGGCCTTCGACGCGGCGTTGATCAGCACGATCGTCTACATGTACGGATCGCCTGGACTCGTCACCATCTACTTCCTCGCGATCGTCCCGTACTCGTTCGATCGTGGGCGTGTCCTGGGCTACTTCACCGCGCTCGCCTGCGCGACCGGCTTTCTCATCGCGATGCTCGCCGCCCACCGCCAGCATCGTGGCGGAACGCAGTCGGCGAGCTGGATCGTGGTCGACGCGATCCTGCTGCTCCTCGTCTCGCACCAGATCGTTCCCATCGCGTCGAAGCTCATCAGCCGCATCCGTGACACTCGCGAGTGCATGGCGGCGGCCGAGCATGGGGACCTCACCGTCCGCGCGCAATCGAAGTACGCCGACGAGCTGGGGTTCCTGCAGCGCAGC
>DATAIN010000750.1:0-5033 GCA_036262635.1 Gemmatimonadaceae bacterium
GCCCGATCTTCTCGGGGAGAACGAGCCGCGCGACGCCCAGCTTCGTCCCGTCCTGGCTTTCCTCGACGTCGTACTCGATCGGGATCTCGCGGTCGCGGATCATCACCGCGTCGGGGAGCGCGAGCCACCGCTCCTGCGCCTCGCGCGGGACGACCGCGTCGGCGTCGATTCGCAGCGGGGCGCGGAGAAAGTCGTCGACCGTATCGACGCCGGCGAGCTGCTGCTCGTACAGCGCGGCGAGCTCGCTGAAGCCGAGCCGTGGCGTCTGGCCGCCGGACCGGCGATACACCTCGCGCACCCGCTCGATCGCGTCGCGGTTCTTCCGCACCGCGATGTGCCGCGCCTCGAAGCGGGCCATCGCTTCGGCGAGGGTGCGCCGGGCGAGCGGCGCCACGTCGGCGGGGAACGGCTCCTCGACTCCCTCGATCTCGCGCTCCAGCTCGAAGCCGAAGTACTCGACCTTCCGCCGGAGGGTGAGCGCCGCATTCCGCCGATCGGGGTCGTAGCGCATCTCGGTGTCGCCGTGCGTCGCGTACTTCCGCACGAGGTCCATCGGGATCGACGTCCCTTCGATCGACGCGCGCGGGTTGCCGAAGCGGTCGGCGAAGTAGCGCACCGTGCCCGCGATCGCGCCCCAGCTCCCGGCGACGCTGGTCTTCGAGACGCGCGCCTCCTGCCCGTCCGCCGTCTCCTCGTCGATGACGAGATCGAAGGGCATGAAGCGCGCGAGGAGCTCGGCGAACTTCCGGTGCACGCGATCGCCGGCCTGGTTCATCCGCGTCGGCAGCGGCATGCCTAACGACCGGTAGATGCTCGCCATCGAGAGCGCGGCGTCCTCGATGGACTTGATGAGCACTCCGCGCCGCTCCGACCACTCCGCCATCTCCTCCTCGTCGAAGAGGTGGCGCGGGAGGCCGTAGACTTCGCCGATGCGCCCCGCCCTCTGGAACGCCTCGGCGTACAGGTTGTACGCGGTGAGGTGGTCGCTCCCCTGCACGATGAGCCCGCGCAGGTCGCGATCCTCCTTCGTCATCCGGTGCAGCGACTCGATCCCCGCCATCACGGCGACGAACGGCACCATGTCGTCGTCGGAGTTGACGAGCAGCTCCGCCCACGGACGGTCGACCGGCATCGCCTCGACCGCCTTACCATAGGTCGAGAGCCGGCCGTTCTCGATGATCCCCCTTCGCTCGAGCAGCGACAGCGCGCGCCGGTACGCGATGCGGTCGAGCGGTACCGGAAGATCGAGCTCGTCGGCGCGCACGCCGAGATCGGCGCAGGTGATCGCGACGCGCTCGCTGTCTCCCGCGAGCTGGAACTCCGGCGCGGTCGGCCGCAGCGAGAAGAAGTCGATCTCCCGGTCGCTCAGGATGAACACGCGGCCGCCCTCCACGCGTCCGTGCACGCGCCCCGCCATCTGGAGGATCTCGTTCGCGCCGAGGTGGAGCTGGGTGAGGACGTTGCGCCCGCGGTCGATCACGTTGGTGAAGCGCACGTCGTCGATGATCACGGTGTCGAGGCCGCGCACGTTGAGCGCGCTCTGGCCGGCGGCGGTCATCGAGAGCACGTAGGGCCGCGTCTCCCCCTCCCCCTCGAGGAAGGGGCGGATGACGCGGATCGGCTCGCCGCCGTGATAGTACGCCGCGTTGATGCGCGGCATGACGCGCTGCACGTGCGCGGCGACGCTCTCGACGCCGGCGCGCGTCGGGAGGAAGACGCCGACGCCGCGCTTCCCCTTCATCACGTGCCGGAGGAACTTCTCGTCGAGCATCTCGAGGGGCTCCTTCGAGAGCACCTCCACCTTCGCCGCGCGATTCGAGTCGTACGCGTAGCTCTCGATGACCTCGTCGGAGCCCAGATACTCCGAGTAGAAGGTCGGATCGACGGTGGCGGAGAGCCAGATGAAGCGGCAGCCGACCTTCTTGCCTAACGCGAGGCAGAGCTCCAGCTCGGCCGAGGTCTGGTGGATCTCGTCGACGACGAGGGTGTCGCGCGCCTGGATGTCGCCGTCCTGGAACCAGCGCCGCGCGATGCCGGTGGTGACGATGACGACGTTCCAGCTCGGCGTCTCTGGAGTCGCCTCGCGCTCGCGGTTGACGACGCCGACCTTGAGCGGGAGCCCGACGATCTCCTCGGCGATCGGGCGGATGGCGAGCGTCTTTCCGGTGCCGGTGCCGGCGACGATCCCGAAGCCCTTTCCGGTGCGTGCCAGCTCGCGGATGCGCTCGCCGTGCTGGCGCTGGAGGAAGGTGTCGAGGTGGAGCCCGACGCCGATCTCGATGGTCTCGCAGGCGGCGCGCGTCGGGGCGATGACGATGACGCGTCCGGTTGCTGGCTCCGCCGCGGCGAATGCTTCCCGGTCGGGCGGAAGGTATGGGTCACGGACTTGACGATGCACGGCGGCGCGGAGTGCAAGAGTAAAGCCGGTCGGGACCATGCCCGGCCGGCTTCTGAAGCTTCACGCCGTGCGCGCCGCCGCGCTACGGACGCTTTCTGTCGTCGTCGGGCTTCCTGTCGTCCTTCGGCTTCCGCTCCTTCTCCTTGCGCGAGCGGTGGTCGTCGCGGTCCGCGTCGGTCCGGTTGCGCTTCACGTAGTCGTCGCCGAAGATGACGCGACCGTTAGGCGGGCGGTTGCGGACCGCCGTCGGGCAGTCGGTGGGCGCCGGCTGCTGCCCGGGGGGAACGCCCTCGAGCCAGATGCGGCACATTCCCGGCGGCGGCTGCATGCCGGGGGGAATATGATCACCCTTCGGCGCCAGCTGCTGCGCCGCAACGGGCGACGCGAAGGCGAGCGAAAGGATCAGGGTCAGTGCAGTATTCTTCATCGGTCCTCCGGTGGGGCGCCCGCGAAGGCGGCAGCTGCCCACTCTCAAGGCACGAGGGGTGCCACCGGCCGCCGGGAGGGGCCCTCTCGTAACGCCAAGACAATACTGCACTTAGCGCTGGCACAATCAAGGGTGCCCAGGGCGTTGTCCACCGGGTGGTACAGCACACGCGAGACAGCGGTCTCGACGATGGAACCTCGGGGAGGGGCATGGCGGCAGGGGAATGGGGACGGACTCGGGACGTGCGACTGGCCGGGGCGCTGGCGCCGACCTGGCGAGAGCGCCTCGAGGCACTGCGCCACGTGCCGATGCTGCTCCGGCTGGTCTGGGAGACGGACCGGCGGCTCGCCGCGCTGATGGTCCTCCTCCGGCTGGTGCAGTCGGTGGTACCGGTCGCGACCCTGTGGGTCGGCAAGCTGATCATCGACACGGTGCTCGCGCTGCGCGGGGGCCCGCGGGACTACACGCGACTCTGGGAGCTCGTCGCGCTGGAGATCGGCATCGTCATCGCGAGCGAGATCCTGTCGCGCGTCTCGTCGCTGGTCGAGGGGCTGCTCGGCGACCAGTTCTCGAACCACACGAGCATCCGCCTGATGCAGCATGCGGCCTCGCTCGACCTCGAGCAGCTCGAGAATCCCGAGCTGTACGACGAGCTGGAACGGGCACGCCAGCAGACGACGGGGCGTCTCGGGCTGCTCAGGCAACTCCTCGCGATCGGACAGGACTTCATCACGCTGGTCTCGCTCGCCGCGGCGCTCCTGGTCTACAGCCCGCTGCTCGTGGTGCTGCTCGTCGTCGCGGTGCTTCCCGCATTCGCGGGTGAGGCGCACTTCGGCGCGGTCGAGCGCGCGCTCTTCGTCGCGCGCACCCCCGAGCGGCGGCAGCTCGACTACCTCCGCCTGCTCGGCGCGAGCGAGCGCACGGCGAAGGAGGTGCAGAGCCTCGGGCTGGCCCGCTGGATCATCGCCCGCTTCAAGACCCTCGCCGATCGCTTCTACGAGGACAACAAGCGGCTCGCGATCCGCCGCACCGTCATCGGCAGCGCGCTCTCCATCCTCGGGACGCTCGGGTACTACGTCGCGTACGTCGTGATCCTCGCCCGCACCGTGACAGGCGCGCTGACGTTAGGCACGCTGACCCTCCTCGCCGGCTCCTTCGCGCGGAGCCGCGACGTGATCGAGCGGCTGCTCCTCGGCGCGAGCGGGATCTACACCCAGACGTTCTACCTGAAGGACTTCGCCGACTTCTTCGCGACGCGGCCGAAGACCATCGCGCCCCCGGGCGCGCCCGTGGTCCCGCGACCGATCCGCCAAGGCTTCGTCTTCGAGGACGTCGGCTTCCGCTATCCGGGGAGCGACCGCTGGGCGGTGCGGCATGTCTCGTTCGCGCTGAGGCCCGGAGAGCGCATCGCGCTGGTGGGCGAGAACGGCGCCGGGAAGACCACGATCACGAAGCTGGTCAACCGGCTCTACGATCCGAGCGAGGGTCGTGTCCTGCTCGACGGGCGCGACCTCCGCGAGTACGACGTCGCGTCGCTGCGCGCGGGAGTGGGCGTGATCTTCCAGGACTTCGTGCGCTTCGACATGCGGCTCGACGAGAACATCGCCATCGGCGAGATCGAGCGGGAGCGCGCCTACATCGACGCGCCGCGGAACGGGAACGAGCCGCCACGGTCGATCGTCGAGGCGGCGGACAAGTCGCTCGCCGTCTCGCTGCTCCCGCGCATGCCGGCGGGCTACGCCCAGATGCTCGGCCGCCGCTTCCAGGGTGGAGTCGAGCTCTCGGGCGGGGAGTGGCAGAAGATCGCCCTCGCGCGGGCCTACATGAGCGACGCCGAGCTGCTGGTGCTCGACGAGCCCACCGCCGCGCTCGACGCGCGCGCGGAGTACGAGGTCTTCCTCCGCTTCTCCGAGCTGATCGCCGGGCGCATGGCGATCCTCATCTCGCACCGATTCTCGACGGTGCGAATGGCCGACCGCATCCTCGTCCTGCGCCACGGCGCGATCGAGGAACAGGGAACGCACGAGGAGCTGGTCGCGGCGGCTGGGCTGTACGCCGAGCTCTTCGAGATGCAGGCCGCGGGGTACCGATAGCTCCTGGTGCCGGGTGCCGGGTGCCGGGTGCCGGGTGCCGGGTGCCGGGTGCCAGTAACCGCCGTTAGCGCCTACCGGCACCTCGCAACCGGCACCCCGCTGCAGTTCTCCCCAC
>DATAIN010000751.1:0-2360 GCA_036262635.1 Gemmatimonadaceae bacterium
GTGGAGCGACGACGCCTAACGCCTCCACGGCCGGGCGCTCGAGGAAGCTCCTCGGCGCCGCATCGTGCGCGGCGAGAAGCGATGCGACCTCGCGGCGGAGCGGCTCGTCGCCGCCGCACGCCTCACGCACGTAGGCGTCGCGCCGCTCCGGCGCGCGCTCGAGCGCGACCTGGAGGATCACGTCCACCTCGCGCCAACGTTCGGGCGTCATCGGGTCGCTCATCCGGCGAGCTCCCGGCGCAGCCACATCCGCGCCACCGCCCACTCGCGGCCGACCGTCGCCTGCGACATGCCTAACGCGTCGGCGGTCTCGGGGATGCTCATCCCGGCGAAGTAGCGCAGCTCGACGAGCTGCGCCTTCCGCGGATCCAGCGCCCCGAGACGCTCCAGCGCGTCGTCGAGCGCGATCAGGTCCACGAGGTCGAGCGCCGGCTCACCGTCACGCACGGCGTCGACGGCTTCGAGCGTGACCCGCGCCGCCGCACCGCCGCGCTTGGCCGCCGCGCGGCTCCGCGCGTGATCGACGAGCACCCGTCGCATCATCTGCGCGGCGACGGCGAAGAACTGGGTGCGGCTCTCCCAGCGCGCGTCGTGCTGGCCGTCGAGCCGCAGCCACGCTTCGTGGACGAGCGCCGTCGTCTACAGGGTATGCCCCTCGCTCTCGCGCTTCAGCGCGAGCGTCGCCTGCCGGCGCAGCTCGGCGTACACGAGCGGCGCGAGCGTCTCGCTCGCCTGCGAGTCGCCGGCGTTCCAGGCGCGGAGCAGCTCGGTGACGCGCGGGGGCGTCACGGGAGAGTCGGGTGTCGTCGGCATGGTCATGGTCGCTCGGAGCCGGGTTTGAGGTGGGGGAGGGAACCCCACTGGTGAGACACGCCCGGCCGTGAGTGGGTTTGGCCGCGTTCTGCGCGCTATGGGATGAGGCGTCGAACGCCGCGGCATCCCACTCACGGAGGACACCATGAATACGCCCACGTTACGCTCTATGGTTTCAGCGCCCGGGCTCGCCGCCGCGCTGATGGTGACGCTCGTCGCAGGCTGCGCCCATGGCCCGGCACCCGCTGGCCGTCAGGGGATGGCGCCCGAGCGCGCGCCGCGGGCCACCATCCGCTTCGAGAACGAGGCGCAGGTGCAGGTGGACGTCTATCTGGTCGCCGAGCGTCGCGAGTGGCGACTCGGCCGCGTCGCGGCGGGGGCGATCGCGCAGCTCCCGATCCCTGACGCGGCGCTGACGGAGACGCCGGGGTTCGTCAGGCTCGCCGTGATCCAGGGAGGTCCGCTGGCGGTTCAGGCGGCGTACGACACGCGCACGACATATACGATCGCGCAGCCCGCCGCGGAGCTGCTCGCGCAGCGGTTCACCTTCGCGCAGCGGCAGCTCGGGGCGGCACAGATCCTCGCGATGCCGCGAGCGAGAAGGCACCAGTGAGGGTCAGTGACCACTCGACGTGACGGCGACCGTGCCACTCGCCTTCCACGTGTCGCCGTTCCGCGTCGTGAAGGTCGCCTCGAGCCTGTAGCTGCCGGGTGCGCGGTAGGCGTGACTGATCCGGCGGTTCCAGTCGTGGTGCGTGCCGTAGCTTCGCTCGGATACGGACGACACCTCCTTCAGCACGCCTGACGCGTTGTCGCCCCAGTCGATCGTCACGCGCACCACGCTGTCGATCGGGTATACCGGCGAGTACATGAGCAGCGCCGAGAGTTCCTCGCCCTGGCGTACGCTGCCAGGCATGTACATGCTCACGCTGGGCAGCGGGAAAGCGTTCCATCGGAGGCGCGCGGGATACGACACAGCGCATTCGGGGACCGCCTTCAGGATTTCAGGTGGATCGCAGGGCGGAAGCACGGGATCCCGCATCGTGACGCGGCGCTGCTCGTCGGTGAAGTGGACGTTGCCCGCGCTGTCGAGGAGAAAGTTGCGCACGCCGGGCCGGCCGCGAAGATGCTGCGCGGTGTCCCAGATCGCCTCGATCTCGAGGGTGAAGGGGCTGGTCCGATACGGACCGACCGCGCCCGCAGGCGGCGTGTAGCGCAGTACGCGAGCGTCCGCGGGTGTGAGAAAGGTGAGCGCGGGGTCCCGCGTGCTGCGCGTGAGCTGCGACGCGCAGCCATACGACGATGTTGTGTCGCGGAGCGACCACGCCTTCAGCTCGCCGAGCGAGCGCGGATACGGTCCGCCGCTGTCACCGCGGAACAGCTCGATGCACCGCGCCGTTCCGAACAACCAGCCGAGCGCCGAGTATTCGGCCCAGCTGGTCTGCCGCAGCCGCACCGAGTCGGGAAGGTGCGGCGATGGCGGCAGCACCGCACCCAATTCGGCGGCGCGCTGCTCCGGGGTGAGCGTCGTACGGCGCGAGAGCTCG
>DATAIN010000752.1:0-8525 GCA_036262635.1 Gemmatimonadaceae bacterium
GTGGGGACGGGGTGGGGACGGAGTGGGGACGGGGTGGGGACGGAGTGGGACCCGTCCCCACCTCCCAACCTCACCGCCTCCCCAGCCCCTCGAGGCCAACCCACCCGTCGCGCGACGCTCAGAGCACTGCGTACCGAGCCCGAGCCGCCCGCCTAACGCCCTCTCAAGCTCCGAAAGGTGATCGAGTACCGCAGCTCCTCCACCGCCGGGATGCTGTGCTCCCACTCGGTCCGCGACGGCCCGCGCATCAGGTAGGCGGAGCGTGGCTCGGCGACGAGGTTCACGCGCTCCCAGCTCTCGCCCTGCTTTCGTCGCAGCCGGAAGGTGCACGGCGACAACAGCGAGATCCCGATGATGTCGTCGAACACTCCCTTGTCCCTGTGCCAGCCGATCGCGGCGCCGGGGCCGTACTCGGTGACGAGGACGTGCTGGAGCTGCTCAGGCTCGAGGTCGGCGAAGGGGGCGGCGACGTCGCGGAGCTCGAGGAGGAAGTCCGGTATGTCGTCCGTCTCGCGCAGCTTCTCGTCGGCGAAGCTGTAGTGCCAGCCGAAGGAGACCGTGCGCCGCTTGCCGGTGAAGCCGTGGAACTCGAACTCCTTGAGCGGCAGCTCCTTCACCGTCTCGAGCAGCGCGCGCTCGACCTCCGCGGTGATGAGCTCCGGCCTGTACCGGAACCCCTCGGGATACGCCGGCTCGGCGCCCCCGCCGAAGAGGTCGAGCTGCTTCCGCGCCATCCGCTCCGGCTAGAGCCGGAACGCGGGCAGCGCCGCGCCTAACGCGAGGCCGGCGACGTACAGCCAGCCGAAGAGGCGGTTGTGGACGAGGCAGACGCGATGGTACCAGAGCGGCCAGCCGACGTACCCCGCCGGCGGCTCGGCCGGGGCGGGCTGCGACATCACCCGCACCGCGCGCAGGGCGCGGGGCGCCGCGAACGCGACCAGCAGCGCGAAGGGAGTGATCGCGCCGATGGCGACGCCGATCGCGATGACGACGTACATCAGGATCACCGACGCGCGGTTCAGCGCGCGCGCCCGCCGCTCGCCGAGGAGGACGGGGAGCGTGCGCTGGTGCTTGCCCTCGTCGAACATCCGCTGGTCGATGTGCTTCCCGACGAGGATCGACATCACACCGAGCCCGTAGGGGATCGACGCGAGCAGCGCGGCGCGCGACCAGATGCCGGTGATGACGAAGTAGCCGCCCGCGACCATCAGCGGCCCCCAGACGACGAAGGCCGCGATCTCGCCGAGGCCGAGCTCCTTGAGCGCGCGGGGGGCGGCGTCGTACGCCCAGAGGAGCAGCGCGCCGGCGATGACGAGCCAGACCGCGGGCATCCCCCGCAGCCAGACGAAGTACACTCCGATCGCCGCGGCGATCAGCGAGAGGACGAGGAGGCCCGTGACGAGGAGCCGCGAGCTCACCGCGCCGCTGAGCAGCGGGTGCACGGTGTAGCGCCGGCGCGGGGAGTCGTCGGTGTCGTGGCCGCGCTTCGCGCCGAAGTAGTCGTTCGAGAGGTTGCTGATCGCGTGCAACACGACGTAGCCGAGGACCACGAGGGCCCAGGGCACGGGGGCCAGGCGGCGGTCGGTGAGCGCGAGCAGGCCGGCGAGGAGCGCGGCCTGGAAGGAGATGACGAGGATGACGCTGCGCGCCGAGTAGAGGAATCGCGCGATCGGGTCGAGCCCCGAGAGCTCGGCGGCCGTGGGAGGATAGAAGCCGGTGAATGCACGCGCCCACTCGCGCGGACCGCGGCCGGCGGGACGGCGGCCGCCGGGAATGGTCGAGGAGGTCATGCCCGGAAGATAAACGCCTCGCCGGAATGCTGGCACGGTCGATGATTTCACGCGGAAAGACCGCGAAAACGAGTTACCCCCGCCCGACTGGCGCGTTGTATCAGGGGAGCAGGCGCTCCATGCTCAGGCCACTCGCAGCGGAGGGTTCATGTCCAGGCTGTCGACCATCGCCCGCACGTCCATCGCGCTGGCGGTGTGCGCGTGCGCGTCGGGTACCGCATCGAAGACTCCGTCGGCGGCCACGCTCGCGCTTTACGACGTGAATGCCGCGCGGCCTGCCAGCGCCGCGGCGCCGGCTACGGCCCCCCGCGTCACCGACGCGAGCAGCTCCGGGGTCGCGCCGCTCGGCGACTTCGTGCGCAGCCGCAACCCGCAGCTTCAATACTGCTACGAAGAGACGCGCGCGAAGCACCCCGCACTCGCCGGCTCGGCGACGATCGGCGTGATGATCGCAGCCGACGGCAGCGTCAGTCGCGTTGACGTGCTGCGCCGCTCCTGGCAGGGCAGCGGCGCCGACCGGGTCGAGGCCTGCGTGCTGGACAAGGTCAGGACCTGGAAGTTTCCGACCGACGGAACGACCGCGCGACCGTACTCCTTTCTCGCGGTGTTCACCCGCTGACGCGCCGGCGCCGCACCGCGGCGCGGGAAGCCTGAAGCCACGACGGGCACGAAGGGTGATGAACCCCTTCGTGCCCGTCGTGGCTTCAGGCGGGAAGCGCTACATCACCATCAAATCTCTCACCGCCTGCGCGAGGAGCCGGACCTTGGCCTGGTCGCTCGAACCCGGGGTATCCGCGTCGAGCATCTTCGCGACCTCACCGAGCTCCTCGCGACGTTTGCCGGCGGTGGCGTTCTCGGCCTCCTTCAGCTCGTCGCGGATCTTCGCGATGCGGCCCGAGGAGAGTCCCTTCGAGCGCTCGAGCTGATCGAGGTAGGCACGCGCGAGCGAGAAGCTCGCCGGCCAGACGAACTTCGGCTGGCCCTGCGTGTTCAGGTAGTCGAGGTGGACCGTCTTCGCCGCGGCGATCTCGTTCGCGCTGACGAAGGCGCTCGGGGTGAGCTCGAAGACGTCGAGCCCGCGGGCGATCTCGGAGCTGACGATCACGCCGTTGTACCAGTAGACCGACCACGAGCCGCCCATCGCCATGTGCGTCGAGTCGGCGGGGCCGCGGTCGAAGAAGGCGATCTCGCGCGGGTGCGCCGGGTCGGTGAACTCGAACACCGAGATCCCGCCCTGATACCAGGCCTGCACCATGACGTCGCGGCCGGGGATCGGGATCATCGAGCCGTTGTGCGCGACGCAGTTCTCGTTCACCGTCTGCGGCGCGGGAAGCTTGTAGTAGTTCTGGAACTGGAGCTGGTTGCCGTTGATCGTGAAGATCGCATCGGCGCCCCACTCGCGACGGTCGGTGGCGCGGCACTTCGGCTGGCCGCCCCCGCCCCACTCGTCGCTGAAGAGGATCTTCGTCCCGTCGTTGTTGAAGGTCGCCGAGTGCCAGTAGGAGAAGTTCGAGTCGGCGACCGCGGCGAGACGCGTCGGATGCGCGGGGTCGGTGATGTCGAGGAGAAGCCCGTAGCCCTCGCAGGCGCCGCCGGCACGGCCGATCGCCGGGTAGACGGTGATGTCGTGGCACTGCGTCGGGCCGGGGCGCGGGCCGGCGTGGTCACCGCCCTCGCCGACCATCTTGTCGACGATCGTCTGGAAGTTGGCGCGGAGCGCGGCGCTGTCCGCCGCGGTCGGGGCGCCGGTGCCGCCGCGCGCCTTCACGACGCTGTCGAGCATCTCGGCGATGAAGCCGTTAGGCGCGACCTGCTCGACGCCGTGGATGCGGGCCGTGTACGCGCCGCGGGCGCGCGCCTCGGCGGCGCGCTGCGCGGCGTTGGCGATGTCTTCCGGCGACTCGCCGTGCCGGGCCGGCGCGGTGAGGTCGTTGAAGATGCGCGGCGAGCTGACGATCGCCGCCTGGTCCGGGTGCGCCACCGGAACCTTGATGACCTCGATCCGGAAGAGCGCCGAGCTCGGATCCTTGTCCGGCGTCAGGTTCGAGCAGCCGGCGAGCTCGCTCGGGCTGCGCACGCCGGAGGAGCCGGAGATGTAGACGTAGACGTTGTCCGGGTCCTTCGGATCGACGAGCAGCGTGTGGGTGTGCGAGCCGCGGCAGGTCTGCACGTTGCCGACGTTGCGCGGGTTGTTGATGTCGCTGATGTCGAAGATGCGGATGCCGCGCAGCCGGTCATGGCTGACCGTGTCCTTCACCCCCTGCGTGCCGCAGTCGATCCGGCCGCTCAGTCCCTCGCCGGAGATGAAGAGCAGGTTCCTGTAGACGGAGACATCGCTCTGCGACGCCGGGCAGACGTAGGCCGTCTTCAGCATCGGACGGTTGGGATTCGAGATGTCCCAGATCTGCCAGCCGTTGTAGCTCCCCTGGATGGCGTAGTTGCCGGTGAAGGCGAGGTCGGAGTTCACCTTGCCCGCGAAGTTCGGGGAGGGCGGCGTCTTCGAAAGGACGCGCAGATTCCACGTCGCCTCGGCGGCGTCGTACAGTCCGGCGCGAAGCCCGACGCGCGGATCGGGATTGCCCGGCGTGGTGGACATGTTCCCCATCGACGACGAGGCCATCGACGAGGGCGAGTGCGCGCACGCGGCCGCGACGAGAGAAAGGGCGCCGAGCGAGAGCGTCAGGAAGGGAGCGACCCTCGATCGTGGTGATGCAACGGCTGCCATAGGCATTTCCTGTTGGGGAGTGGGGCGGGTCCGGCGGTGAGAGATTCGAGCGGCGGCGCTCAGGGATTCGTCCAGCCGAGCTTCGCGGTGGCGAGCATCTTCTCCATGCGCGCGATCTCGGTGGTCTGATCGACGTTCACGTCGTTCGCGAACTTGAAGACGGTCTCGTCCTGCGCGGCGCCGTAGCTGTTGAAGAGATCCTGCACCATCGAGACGGCGCCGCGGTGGTGCTGGATCATGTAGGTGAGGAAAACGCGGTCGAAATCGGTGCCGCGGGCGGCGTCGAGCTCGCGCATCTGTTCCTCGGTGAGCATGCCGGGCATCAGCATGTCGTGCTCCATCCCCCCCATCATCATCTTCATCGGACCGGGGGTCGGCTCGGGGACGGGCTGCCGGCGATCGGCGAGCCACTGCTGCATGGTCGCGATCTCGTCCTGCTGCGCGTTGATGATGCGGTCGGCGAGGCGGAGGACGGCGGGGCTCGCGCCGTGCGAGGGCGCCATGCGGGACATCGCGATGGCCTGCGCATGGTGGTGGATCATCGCCGCCATGAAGTGCGCGTCGGCGGCGGTCCAGGGGAGGCGGGCACTGTCGGCGCGCGCCTTCGCGATCGCCGAGGGCGAGGTGCGGACGGCGCGCGGACCGCCCGGGTCGGTCGCCGGCACGGGGGCCGCGGACGCATGTCGCGCCGCGGGGGCGCAGGCCCCGGCGAGCACGGCGAGCAGTGCCGTGGGAACCACGGCGACGGAGATTCGGCGCATTCGGAGCATGCCTTTACGGAGACACAAAGTCAGTGTTTCGTCAAGGCTGTCGAGGTTCGACGAGAGACGCTGAGAACCCGCATTTGGAGACGAGAGTGACTCCGATCGCTCGTCGAGGGAGAGGAGAGAACCTGAGAAAACGCGTTTGGAGACGAGAGTGACTCCGAGGTTCGATGGGAGACGAGAGGAGGACGAGAGGGGAGAGATGAGAGGAGGATGGGAGACGAGAGGCGGATGCGAGAGGAGAGAGCAGAGAGGAGGAGAGACGCAGGTCCGACCTGCTCTCGTCTCTCACGAGTCCGACTCTCGTCTCCCATCGCCGTCAGCTCGCTATCTCTCCGGTCTCCCATCGCGGTTTCTCGAGTTCTCTCGTCTCCCGACCCTCATGATTTCCACCCGCCACCCGCTTCCGATCGCGCTCGCATTCCTCGTCGCCGCCTGCGGCGACAACTCCGCCGGGCGTGACGTCGCCACCGTCACCGCCCCCGACACCTTCCGTGTCCGCTTCGCGACGAGCAGGGGGCCGTTCGTGGTCGAGGCGGTGCGGGCGTGGGCGCCTAACGGCGCGGACCGGTTCTACGCCCTCGCGCGGTCGGGATTCTTCGACGAGAACCGATTCTTCCGGGTCGTGCCGGGGTTCGTCGCGCAGTTCGGGCTGAACCCGGAGCCGAAGCGGAACACGGCGTGGGACGAGCGGAAGCTCGCCGACGACGCGGTGCGGCAGAGCAACGTGCGGGGGACGATCGTCTTCACGAGCCAGGGGCCGAACACCCGCTCGCACCAGATGTTCGTCAACCTCGCCGACAACTCCCGGCTCGACAAGGACGGCTTCGCGCCATTCGGCCGCGTCGTCGAGGGGATGGCGGTGGTGGACTCGCTCTACGACGAGTACGGCGAGGACCCGCAGCAGCACCTCATCCAGACGTTAGGCAACAACTACCTGGCGCGGATGTTCCCGAAGCTGGACTGGATCGACTCGGCGCGCGTCGCCGCTCCGGGCAAACCCTGACCGCCCCGCGTCTCCCCCAGGCGCTCGGCGAACTACGCAACGCGGATCGGGCGGATCTGTCGGATCGTTCCGTGAGCGGTCAGAGCGCCGCGGCCGCGCCTTCGAGCCCCATCCGGGATATCCGCGTTATCCGTGTGATTGCCGCTCTGCCGTTGGTGCCGATGTGCTGGTCGTTCCACCGTCCATGCTGGCTTAGATGCCGATCCAGTACGTCGCCTTGAGCACGAAGACGTTCTCGGGCTGCACGCTCCAGAGATCGTTGAAGTCCTGATTGAAGTCGAACCGACCCGTCGGACGCGAGGCGAAGCGGCTCTGCTGCCAGACGAAGAAGAGCGCGGAGCCGGGGCGATACTCCCAGCGGAGAACCGCGTTGCCGCGGAGCGAGCGGCGGTTGAAGTCGCGATCGTTGAAGGTGAAGCTCCCCGCCGGGCCGGCGCCGTCGGGATCGACGGTGTATACGCCGCCGCTCTTCGAGATCTCGCTTCCGTCGTAGACGTGGAAGTCGTAGGCCCGCGGGCGCAGGAACTCCTTGTAGTCGTGGAAGTCCGCCGCGGCGACGAGGGGCTGGGCGAAGAGCTGGAGCGAGAGCCCGGGGCTGAAGGTCCAGTCGACCCGCGTCACCATCGACACCTGGTGCTGCTCGAGCGTCGCGAAGACGTAGCGCGAGCCGTAGGTGCGCGTCGCGAGGGGATCGCTCCGCCTCGCGACGTACTGCGCCATCGAGTGCACCCGCGAGAACGTCGGCTGCAGGGTGACGCGCAGCGCGGTGCTCGGCCGCAGCGTCGCGCGCGGGCCGATGCTCTGGTTCCAGCCGCCGGCGTGGTCCTCGTAGTAGCGCGCGAAGACGCCGTAGGTGTAGCGCTTCCGGCGGTCGCTGTCGATCTGGATCATCGCGCCGCGCCCGGAGACGGTGCGCGCGATCGGCCCGCCGCGAGTGAAGACGTCGTCGAACACCGGCGGCCGCCAGTCGAAGCGGAGGAAATAGTCCCAGAAGTTCGCCGTCTCCCAGACGGTGATCGAGCCGACGCCGGTGAAGGTCATGTCGCCGTCGTAGTTCCACGACGGGTTCCAGAAGAGATACTGGCTCCAGTTGCGGATGTGCTTCCCCGGGGTGTTCTCGCTGTACGAGATGAGCGGCGCGATCCCGCGCATGTTCGTCCCGCCGAGGAAGCCCGCCTCGTTGATCTCGAAGCCGGGGCTGTAGTTCTGGAAGGTGAGCGTACCGCGCCAGTGCTTCCCGGCGATCCTGGCCAGCGTCGCCTCGGCGACGTACCCGTCGAGCGAGGTGCGCGTCGGATCGAAGCGGACCGCCTTCAGGTCGGGGCGCTGGTAGTACCGCGCGGGGGAGAGCTGGAGCTCCGCGATGGCCTGCGGCGAGCCGAGGTTGGTCGTCGCGGTGACCGCGCCGTCGAACGCCCAGGTGCGGTTCCCCCAGGCGTGCTGCCAGTCCATGCCTAACGCGTAGGCGGCGCTCCGGTAGAGCGGCTTCAGCGCGGGGTCGCTCAGGTCGCGGTTCACCGCGGTGAAGCCCATCCCGACGGTGGTGTTGCCCCCGCGCAGGTCGCGCTTGACGCGGCCGATGAAGTAGTTCGAGCGCGGCTCGACGACGGCGCGGTGATCGCCGGTCGCGTCGCGGAAGCGCGCCTGCTCCTCCGCGGTGAGCGCGTCGAGCACGCCGAGCGACCAGCCGCCCTTGCTGCGGCCGGTGAGCTTCACGGCGCCGTCGATCGTCGTCTCGAGCGGGGCGTCCACCCAGTCGCCGTCGATGAAGCGCGTCGGCGCGCGGCCGATGCGCCGGGAGTGGAGGAAGGCGTAGCCATTCGACGAGTTCTGCGTCCGCATCTCGCCGAAGCTGAAGATGCGCGCGCCCTCGACGAAGAACGGCCGCCGCTCGGGGAAGAAGGTCTCGAAGGCGCTGAGGTTGACGACGGCGGGATCGACCTCGACCTGCCCGAAGTCGGGGTTGAAGGTCGCGTCGAGGGTGAGGTTGCTCGTGATCCCGTACTTCAGGTCGAGCCCCGCGCCGCCGACGACGTCGTTCTTCTTCCGGAACGGGTCACCCGGCGCGACGACGGGGTTCTGCGTCTTGCTCAACGCGTACGGCACGAGCTCGAGCCGGCGCGGGGAGGGCAGCCTGCCGAGCCCCGTGAGGTGGCCGAAGGTGTGGATCCCCTCGCGCTGGCTCTTCGGGGTGAAGGCGAAGAAGTCGGACTCCGCCTTGCGTGCGATCTTCCGTGTGA